>DATJVF010000143.1:0-3983 GCA_035501995.1 Anaeromyxobacteraceae bacterium | reverse complement strand
CCGCGCCCTCCGCCGACGCCGCCTCGCCCTCGTAGGCTCGCGCGAGCCCGAAGTCCGACACCCGGGCCCGACCGTCGCGCCCGATGAGGACGTTGTCGGGCTTGAAGTCGCGGTGCACCAGGCCCTCGGCGTGGGCCGCTGCGAGACCCCGGCCGGCCTGGAGGAACACGCCGAGCACCTCCCTTAGCGAGCGAGGTCTCTCGGCGAGCCAGCCCTTGACGGTCGTGCCCTCCACGAGCTCCATCGCGATGACCACCTGGCCGTTCGCGGTATAGGCCTCGTGCACCGCCACCACGTTCGGGTGGGAGAGGCGGGCCATGGCCTTCGCTTCGCGGAGCAGGCTCGCCCGGGCGGCCTCCGGCTCGCGGGCCCGGTCGGGCCGGAGGAGCTTCAGGGCCACCCGCCGGTCGAGCTGGGGATCGTAGGCCGAGTACACGACGCCCGTGCCGCCCGTGCCGAGGTGCTCGAGCACGACGAAGCGCCCGACGCCGTCGCCGCGGCGCAGGGTGGGCTCCTCGACCTGACGCGGCGCTCTGTCGGGCGCGTCGCCGTCCACGTGTTCCGAGAGATAAGCGGCCTCTCTCCGTGACACCCGGGCGCGGCGGCGCTTTACCCTCCCGGGGAGCCACGGCCCGGCGACGTAACGGCGTCACAGGGGTGTCACGCGCGAGGGCGCAACGCGGCGTTACGCCACCGCACCAGGCCGGAAACAGGGGGGAATTAGCGGTGCGCGCGCCCGCCTTGGCCCGCGGGCGAACGGCGGCGAGGCGTTCACTCGAGCCCGCCCTTCGCCCCCGCGCCGAGCGGAATCGCGCCCTTGCCGCGCCGCCGCGGCTTGGCGCGCCCTTTGCGATGGGGGCTCCGTCGGAGAGTGAGCATGGCCACGAGCGGCGAGACGGGCGCTTTCGAGGTCGACGGGGCGAGGCCGCCCTCGGCACCGGCGGTGGGGCTGCCGAGGGCCGCCCGCTTCGATCCCATCCGAGCGGTGGAGGCCTGCTACGGAGAGGCCTCCTCGGAGGCGGCCTGGCTCGCCCTCCTCGTCGAGGCCGTGCATCCCCTCGACCTCGGGCTCGGGGTCCTCGGCGAGGCGTATCACCTGGAGTGGGCGCGGGGCCACGTCCTCGAGCTCAGGGCCGCCTCGGCCGCGGTGCCTCCCGGGCTCCTCGCAGCGCTCGACGGCTTCCGCGCCGAGCTTTCGCCGGAGGCGGCGAAAGGCCTCTTCCATCCGGCGCCCAGGGTGGGGTCCCTCCTCGAGAGGGCGCGCGGGGCCGGGCCGGCGCTGGCGGAGGTCCTGCGGGAGCTCCTCGCGCGCTTCGGGGCCGGGGACGCGCTCCTCGTCGCGGCCGGGGCGGCCGAGCGGGCCCTGGTCTTCGCGGTGCCCGTCCCCTCGGGACGGAGCCTGCCGAGCGCGCGCCTCAGGCGCCAGCTCGAGGGCTTCGCCTCCCACCTCGCGTCGGCGCTCCGCCTGCGGGAGGCGCTCCTCGCGCGAGACGAGGGCCCTTCGGACGCACCCAGGGCAAAGGGGCGGCGGGCCGACGAGAAGCTCGCGCTGGCGGTGCGGCGCCTCGAGCGGGCGAGCGGGCCCGCCCGCTCGCTCGACCCCCGCGAGGCCCTTCCCCTCCTGAGAGGCCTCCTCGAGGGCCACTTCACGCTCGTCGGCCACGGGGTGGAGGACGGCCGCCGCTTCGTGCTGGCGCGGCGCAACACGCCGGGCCTGAAGGACCCCAAGGCGCTCGTGCCGCGCGAGAAGCACGTGCTCGCCATCGCCGCCCTCGGCCACCAGAACAAGTACATCGGTCACGAGCTCGGCCTCGCCCCCTCCACGGTGGCGACTCACCTCGAGTCCCTCCGCAGGAAGCTCGGGCTCTCCTCGCGGCGCGAGATCATCGAGACCTTTTCGTTCGTCCGGGAGTTCACCCACGCCTTCTAGAGGGCCTCGCCCACGGCGAGGCCAGGAACAGGGAGCTGCCATGATGAAATATCTCGTCGCCCTAGGACTCCTCGTCGCCCTCTCCGGGAGGGCGAGCGCGCAGTTCGGGAGCCTCCTCGACAAGGCCAAGCAGAAGGCGAACGACGCCGTCGACAACGCCACCGACAAGGCGGTGAACAACGCCACCCAGCCGAAGCCCCAGGCGACGCCAGCGCCCGCCCAGGCCCAGGGCCAGAATTCCGCCGGCCAGTCCGGGGGCTCGTCGGCGGCCCCGGCCTCCTCCGCCCAGGCCCAGGGCGCCGCGGGGGCGAGCGGCGCTCCGCCGCCCGGGCAGGTCTACGGCAACCGCTTCGACTTCGTGCCGGGGGACCACGTCATCGTCTACGACGACTTCTCCGACACCGACGTGGGCGATTTCCCGGCGCGCTGGACCTTGAAGAACGGCGGCGGCGGCAACGCCGTCGAGGTCGTGCAGCTGGGCGGGCGCCGCTTCCTCAAGTCGCGCTACCAGGCGAAGGACCAGGACGAGGGGCGGGTCTACCTGCGCTACGACCCGAAGGGCGACATGCCGAAGAACTTCACCATCGAGTTCGACGCCGACGTGAAGGGCTCGTACTCCGTTCTCTTCAACGCCAATGCCCACGCCGGCGGCCCCGAGGGCACCTCAGGCGCCGAGGTCTCCTTCCGCAGCGGCTGGCACGGCGAGGTGAAGGCCATGAACGCCAGCGGCCGGCTCCCCAACGTGAGCGGGATCCAGCACGTCGCCATCTCGGTGTCCGGTACGGCCTTGAAGCTCTACATCGGCGGCGAGCGGGTGCTCATCGACTCGGACGGGGTGAACCGGCCGCTCGTCCGCATCGGCATCCGGTTCCTTAGCCCCATCGAGGACGAGGGTGACCATCAGGCCATCACCGCCTTCCGGCTCGCCGAGGGCGGCAAGGACATGAAGACCATGCTGGTCTCGGGTCGCATCGTCACCCACGGCATCCTCTTCGACACCGGCTCGGAAGTCCTGAAGCCGGAGTCGGGCCCGGCCCTGCGCGGCATCCTGGCCCTCCTGCAGCAGGACGGCTCGCTCCGCTTCAGCATCGAGGGGCACACCGACAACCAGGGCGGCCCGAAGCTCAACGGGCCCCTCTCCGAGCGCCGCGCGGCCGCGGTGAAGACCTGGCTCGTGGCCCAGGGGATCGACCAGGGCCGCCTCAGCTCCAAAGGGTTCGGGGACACGAAGCCCATCGACAGCAACGACACCTCCGAGGGGCGGGCCAACAACCGGCGGGTGGAGTTCGTGAAGGTCGGCGCGTCGTCCTGACCGGTCGCCCCACCTGCCAGAGGAGATTCGCCGTGTCCCGCTCGAGCGATGCGATGGCGGCCGCGAAGGCCGAGGCCCCCGGGGTGGAGGCCTCCCCCCGCGGGCGGGCCGCGCTGGTGCGCGCCCTGCGCCTCTCCTTTCTGGAGGACGAGTTCGTGCTGTTCGAGTTCGCGGCGCCGCCGCTGGCGCGGCGCCTGCCCCCGGTGGAGGCGCGGGTGCTGGAGCTCGTCCTCGACGGCCGCTCCAACACCGAGATCGCCCGGGCCCGCCGGCGCTCGCCCCACACCGTCGCCAACGAGGTGGCGCGGCTCTTCCGCCGCTTCGGGGTGGGCTCGCGCCTCGAGCTCTTCGCGCTCGTCGCCTCCGGCGGCCTGGCCCGTGGTGCGTGAGACGGGTGGGAGGTCCCCCGGGCGAGTGGAGCTGCGCCTCGCTCCCTCGGAGAGTTATGTCTCGAGATCTGGGCCCTCGAGGCGGAGGATTTGCCCCCCCATGACCTTCACGGGCAAACGCCTTCTTCTCCTCCTGACCCTTTCGGCGGGCTCGGCGGTCAGCGCGCCGTGGCGCGCGGCCGCTCAGCACGGCCCGCCGAAGAAGGGCGACGCCCGGCGCCTGCTCACCGCCGACGAGGTCTCGCGGGTGTCGGGCCTCAAGGTCTCGCTGAGGAAGGACAGTACCGAGGACACCCTCGTCTTCGTCACCACGGTCACCTTCGGCGCCGCGACCGTGGAGGGGATGGTCCTC
>DATJVF010000142.1:0-10142 GCA_035501995.1 Anaeromyxobacteraceae bacterium | reverse complement strand
CTCGTAGGGCGTCCAGCCGCCCTCGGGCCCGATCGCGACCACCGCCGGCTCGCGGTCCCGGCCTGCGTCGCAATCGCGAAGCTCGGCCTGCGCGGAGGGATGCGCCACCAGCTTGCGGACCGCCGCGGGCCAGATCGCCTCGAGCTCGTCCTCGACGAAGGGCTTGAAGAGCCTGCGGACCGACACCTCGGGGAGCACGGTGTCGCGCCCCTGTTCGAGCCCGAGCCGCAGCTCGGCCTCGAGCGCGCTCTTCTCGAGGAGCGGCGAGGAGAAATAGCTCTTTTCGACCCGGTAGCTCCCGAGGAGGACGATCCGCCCCACGCCCATCGAGGAGGCGGCCTGGAGGACCTTGCGCAGGATCTTGGGGCGCGGCAGGGCGAGGAGGAGGTCCACCCGGGACCTCGGCGGTGGACCCTTCTCGAGGGAGACCCTGAGGGTCACCTCGCCTAGGCCGACCGTGACGACCTCGCCCTCCCCGAGGTCGCCCCCGAGGAGGCCCACCTTGAGGAGTGTGCCCGGCGAAGGCCTGAGGACCTTCAGGAGGTGCTGGGCGCGCCGCCCGGTGAGGCGCGCCGTGCCGTCGGGGCCGAGCTCCCCGGGTTCGAGCAGGATGAGGTTCACCGAGGACGAGAGCCTCTTGCGGCGCCGCGTCCACTGTCAACGGACAGGTTGGCATCTGGTTGACAACGCAATGCGTCAAGACCGAGGACGAGGTGCTTCGGCCGACGATTCGGATGGCTACGCCCCCGGCTGGTAGGGCTAAAATCACTGTCCCGGGCTCGCCGGACGCGCGCGTCCCGCGTGAGACGGGTTACATTCGAAGGTACCGTGCAGCAGACCAAGATCCTGGTGGTCGAGGACGACGACGATTTGCGGGAGGCCATCGTGGCCTCGATCGCCGAACTCGGCGCCGAGGTCGAATCGGCCCGCGACGGCGTGGAGGGGCTCGAGCGGCTGGCGGTCGGCAAGGTGCCGAGTGCCATCCTGCTCGACATCCGCATGCCGCGCCTCGACGGCCAGGGCTTTCTCGAGGTGCTGCGGGCGGAACCACGGCTCGCCAACATCCCGGTCATCACCATGAGCGGCGGCCCGACCCCACCCCCGGTCCCGCCGGTCACCTCGAGGGTGTACAAGCCCTTCGACGTCGACGAGGTGGCCCGGATCCTGGTCTCGCTCGGCGACAGCGAGACCGCCTAGGGCGCGGGCGGCTCGCGGCGCAGCCTGCGCGACTCGCGGTAGGGGAAGATGTCCACGATCTCCCCGGCCCGGTGGCGGGCCTGCATGCGGCGCCAGAAGTCGGCGGTCAGGATCTCGCCGTGGGCGGCGAGGAAGGCGTTGCGCAGGCGCTCGGGGAGGCCGAGGAAGGTGAGGAACTCCTCGGGGAAAACGTCGTTCTCCCCCACGTAGAACCAGGGCTCGCCCCCCGTCTCGTCCTCGTCCCCCGAGGCGCGCGGGATGTCGCGGAAGTTGCAGTCGGTCACGAGGCACAGCTCGTCGTAGTCGTAGAAGATGACGCGCCCGTTGCGGGTGACCCCGAAGTTCTTGAGGAGCAGGTCGCCCGGAAAGGTGTTGGTGGCGGCGAGGTCGCGCAGGGCCTGCCCGTAGTCGCGCAGGGCCTCGCGCGCGCTCCACTCGTCCCGCTCCCTGATGAAGAGGTTCAAGGGGGTGAGCCGCCGCTCGGCGTAGAGGTGCCGGATGAAGACCCGCTCCCCCTCGACCCGCACGGTCTCGCCCGCCTCCCGCAGCATCTCGTCGAGGACCTCCTCCGAGAAGCGGGTCCGCTCGAAGACCAGGTGCTCGAACTCCTGGGCATCGACCAGGCGGCCGGCGCGGTCGTGGCGGAAGACCAGGGCGTACTTCTGCATGACCTCCTTGCGGGTCACCGACTTGGGCGGAGCGAAGCGGTCGCGGATCACCTTGAAGACCACGTCCAGGGAGGGGAGGGTGAAGACGATCATCACCATCCCGCGGTCGCCGCGGGCGCGCTCGAAGCGGTCGTCGGTGCGCGCCAGCTGCTCGAGGATCTCGCGGTAGAGCACGGTCTTGCCGTGCTTGTTGTGGCCGATGGCGATGTAGAGTTCGCTCGTCGGCTTCTGGGGGAGGATCGATTTCAGGAAGCCGATGAGGGCGAGGGCCCCCTCCACCTCGACGTGGAAGTAGGAGCGGGTGAAGCTGAAGACCACGCTCGCGTCGTAGGGCGCGGTGAGGGCCGCGTCCACGAAGATGCCCTCGTCGCCGTGGAGGAGCGCCAGGATGAAGGGGGAGACGGTGCCGCCGCGCCGCAGGCGCCCGACGAGGTAGGCACCCTTGCCGCGGTAGAAGACCGGCCTCAGCATCTCGACGGCGTCGAGCGTGCGCGCGTCGTCGAAGGAGCGCACGTAGGCGTCGACCTTGGCGGCCACCAGCCGGGCGTCGGCCGGGAGGTCCCGGTAGGGCGTCGCGAAGGCGTAGTCCTCGAGCAGCGCTCGCACCAGCTCCTCGGTCCCCCGCCGGCAGGGGTAGACCCGCTGGTTCGAGGCCGCGTTGCGGACCGAGCCGGGCGGCGGATCGGCGGCGGTGAACTCCGCCCTCGGGTTCACCCCGATGGTGCCGAAGATGCGCCGGGCCACCGAGTTGTAGAAGGTGCGGCCGAGCTCGGGGTCGGGCAAGGCGCCGAGCTCCCGTTCGAAGTGGGCCTTGAGCTCTTCCCTCAGCAGGGGGTGGGTGGCGGCCGCGCCGAGCACTCCCCGCAGCTCGTCCACCGCCCGCGCGATGGCTCGCGGATGCAGCTCGAGCCGCTCGAGGGCGTCGGCGTGCGCGCCGCGCCAGTCCCGCGCCTCGAAGCGGAGCTTGGCGCGCCGGGTGATGTGCCGGAACTCCAGCTGGAAGGAGGCGTAGGCCTCCCGGACCGTGGCGGCCGCCCAGCGCGCCAGGGCGGCGTGCGAGTCGTTCAGCATGGCGCCCCCTCCCGAAGGCACGGGGAGCCCTTCATAGGAAGGACGGGGGCGCTCTGCACGGCGGCCTGGCGAGGGTGGCGAAGACTCGCCGGTCGAGGATAGGCTCGGAGCGTGCAAAGCCCCCGGCCCCTGGCCGTCCTGCTCGACCTCGACGGCACCCTGCTCGACACGGTCCAGTTCATCCTCGACTCGGTGGAGTACGCCTTCCAAGGACGGCTGCGCCGGCCGAGCGAGGCGGAGTGGGTCGCCGGCATCGGGTCGCCGCTCAGGGTCCTGCTCGGCGGCTACACCGACGGCCCCGAGGACCTGGAGGCCGTGGCCGAGCGCTATCGCGCCTACCAGCGCGAGCACCACGACCACCGGACGAGACCCTACGCGGGCGCGGTCGAGGCGGTCCGGGCCCTGAAGCAGCGCGGCCACCCCATCGCCATCGTGACCGGGAAGACCGCCGCCTCGGCCGGGCGGGCGCTCGCCCTGGTCGGGCTCGCCTCGCTCGTCGACGCGGTGGTGGGGGCCGACAGCTGCCCGGGCCACAAGCCCGACCCCGAGCCGGTCCTGCTGGCGCTCGAGCGCGTCGGGCGCCGCCCGGAGGAGGCGCTCTTCATGGGCGACTCGGTGCTCGACGTGCAGGCCGGCCGCGCGGCGGGCGTCCTGACCGTCGCGGCCCTGTGGGGCGCTAGCGGCCGCGCGGCCCTCGAGGCCGCCCATCCCGACTACCTCCTCGAGGACGTCGGGGCACTCCCTGCCCTCGTGGAAGGGCTCTCCGCCTCCTAGCGCCCCCTAACGCCGTAGGCCCGGCCGGGGGAGACCTCGCCCAAGGGGTCGGGGTGAGTCCCCGCCTTCCGTCGGCGGTGGCCCGCCTACATACCCACAGCCCCTGTTGGGGCGTGTATCGGGCGATCGGCGGGCCGTCAGGGTGGAAGAGGCGAGAGGGCGCAGGCGAAAGAAGCGCGCCCGGAGTCGACCATGCTCGTTCGCTCTCGCCCGAAGACCGACCTCGACGACGTGCCGCGCCTCGCCTTCCTCGCCGGCCGGGGCGACGCCTCGGCGCTCGACACCCTCGCCAGGCGCGTGCAGCCCGTGCTCGAGGCGCACGCCCGGCGCGCGCTCGGCCGGCAGAGCCGCGACGGCCTCGACGTCGACGACCTCGTCGAGGAGGTGGTGGCCGAGGTGCAGGCCTTCCTGGTGGCCGGGGAGAGGGGCCCGGGTTGGCGCCGCTTCGAGAGCTCGCGCGCCCGGGGCGAGATCGAGGGCTGGCTGTTCGGGATCGTGCGCAACAAGGTGCGGCGTTGCCTGCGCGACCGCCGGCGCCGGCAGGCGCTCGAGCCCGAGCCGCCCTTCGAGGAGAGCCTCCCCGCCAACGCGGCCGAGCGCGCCATCGACGCGGCGCGGGCCTTGGAGCTCGTGCGGCGACTGCCAGCGCGCGAGGCCTCGGTGGTGGCCCTGTGGCTCCTCGACACACCCTCGCGCGAGATCGCCACGGCGCTCCGCTTCGCCTCGCCCCACGCCGTCGACTGCTGCCTCAACCGCGGCAAGCAGCGGCTGCGCCGCATGATGCTCTCGGGCGAGATGAAGGCGGCCGCCTAACCCGGTCCGTCAGGGCGGAGCCTTGGAGGCGGCCGCCCCCGCCTTCTTGGGTTTCTCGGCCTCCGCTCGGACCTGGTCGGCGCGCAGGTCGTCGAGCTCCTGGCGCAGCTCGTCCCGATCGGACCGGCAGGCCTCGAGCCGGCCCTCCAGCCGCGACTCGGAGGCCGTGCGCGCCTGGATGGCGGCGTTGCGCTCGCGCTCGGCCTTCTCGAGGCGCTGGCCGAGGTTCGCGTCGGCCTCGCGCTCGTGGGCCAGGTCCTGGCGCAGCTGGGTGGTCTCGTCCTCCCACTGCTCGCGCAGCGCCTCGACCGAGGCGCGGTAGTTCTCGGCCCGGCTCCGCAGCTCCGCGTAGAGCCCGCTCGTCTCGGCCTCCAGCGCCTTCACCCGCGCGGTGGACTCGCCCAGCCGAGCCTCGAGGTGGGTGGCCGTGGTCTGGGCCTGCTCGAGCTTGCCGGCCGCCTCGCGCGCCTGCGCCTCCACCGCGGTGAGCTGGGCGTCCGCCTCCGAGGAGCGGCCCTCGGCGCGCAGGCGGGCCTCGCGTTCGCGGGCCTCCGCGCCGGCCACCGCCTCCCGCTCGGCGCCCAGCCGGGCGAGCTCGGCCTCGAGCCCGCTGCGCTGGTTCTCGAGGCGCACCACGTCGGCGTCGAGTTCCTGGGCCCGCTGGGCGAGCTCCCGCGCGCGCGCCTCGAGCCCGCTCTTCGCCACCACGGTGTTGAGGAGGCCGAGGCCCAGGGTGGCGGCGATGACCGTGCCGGTGAAGGCCAGGTTCAAGAGCACGCGGTGGCGCTGGTAGAAGAGGCTCAGGCGCCGCACCGGCCGGCGCAGCTCCCAGGGGGCCGGCCGCCGCGCCAGGAAGGCATCGAGGGCCCCGGCCAGCTCCTCGGCGCTCGGCCGGGCGGCCGGATCGGGAGCGAGCGAGCGCTCGACGATCTCGGCCAGGCTGCGCGGCACGCTGGCCGGGACCGCCGTGGGGACCCCGCCGAGGGGATCCTCCCCCTCCGCGCTGCGCTCGGGGTGGGGCGGGAACCCGGAGAGCGTGAAGAGGAGGGTGCCGCCGAGGCCGTACACGTCCGAGGCCTGGTCGGGCGGGGCGAGCTGGTCGAACTGCTCCGGGGCGAGGTAGGGGAGGGTCCCGATGCGGGTCTTGGGCCCGTCCGGACGCCGGGCGGTCAGGCTGGCGGCGATCCCGAAGTCCGCCAGCATGGCCCGCCGGCTGGCAGGGAGGACAAGGACATTCTCCGGCTTCACGTCCGAGTGGACGACGCCGGCCCGGTGGGCCGCCGCCACCGCCGCGCAGACCGGCTGCAATAGCCGCGCCGCCTCGTCGGGGGAGAGCGGGCCGCGCTCGACCACGTAGGCCTTGAGGGAGCGCCCGAGGGCGATGGCCCCCGGGGCGCCCTGCACGTCCGGCTCGGCGCACAGCGCCATCTCGATGAAGAAGCGGCCGTCACCCAGGTCGCCGGCGTCGAAAACCGTGACGACGTGGGGCGAGAGCACCCTCGCCATGAGGCCCGCCTCGGCGCGCACCCGCTCCACGAAGGCGGGGTCCGAGACGCTGCGAAACACCTTGAGGGCGCAGGCCCGATCGAGGTCCAGCCGGCGCGCCTGGTACACGTCGGCCTGGGTGCCGGCCCCGATGAGGCCGACGATCTCGTACCGCGGCCCCTCGCCGGCGCGGGGGGCGGGCTGCGCGAGGAGCTCGGCCACCCGGATCCGCTGGGTCGGGTCCGAGGCCAAGCAATCGAGCACCTCGACCCGCACGTGCTCGGGCGCGTGGCTCGCGAGGTCCCACAGTTCGACGTCGTCCATCGGCGATCCTCCGTCGACTACCCGCGCCGGGGATCATGATCCGAAGAGCGACCTTTGCGCTACCGTCCGGGACAAAAGCCCGTCAGCAGGGGACCTCGGCGTCGGCGGAGGGCCCGCGATCGAGGTAGCCGCGCAGGAAGGCCAGCCAGCGCCGGACGTCGGCGACCGTGCGGCCCAGGGTGGCGGCGACCCGGGCCTCGGGCTGGTAGTCGAGCAGGGCGAGCTCGGCGGCGCGGGCGACGAGCTCGGCTTCCCGGACGTTGCGGTCCTCGCGCAGCCGGTCGAGCGCTCGCACGAGCTCGGCCCGGTCGTGGGCCACGTGCACCGAGGCCCAGCGCTGGAAGAAGGCGTGGTCGGCGTCGACCGTGCTGCGGGCCACCCCCAGCATGCGCGCCACCTCGTGCTTGGGCAGGCCGCCGAGCACGCGCAGCTCGATGCCGCGCGCGATGCGCTCGCGGGCGCCGACGTGCTCGTCGGAGCGCAGCTCGTCGAGCAGCCGGTGCAGCACCGTGATCTGCGCCACGTCGAGCAGGTCCTCGAGCTCCGGGAAGCGCGCCGCGCCCTCGACCGCGTAGAGGAGCACGTTGGTGCGCAGGACGTCGATGGGGTTGTGGCGCGCGTTGCGTTCGTGGTGGGAGATGCGGGCGCTCTTCACCGCGCTGAAGAAGGCCCGCAGGAGGTGCTCCTTGTTCTCGAAGACGAGGGGGGCGGCGGCCTGCCTGGAGGCGGCGTCCGGCCGCGCGCTCCGGAAGAGCCTCGCCAGGGCCTCGTTGGTGAGCGCCGTGCCCGAGAGCGTGCCGGCCCGGCCGAAGCGCGTCCCCCGCACCAGCCGCCGCAGCTCGTCGTACATGGACGCGATGTCGCGCTGGCTGAACTCCACGCCCCCATCTTACCTCCTCGATCCGGGCTCCTCTCGCGCGCGCGGCCCGTCCGGGCGCGCGCTCGAGTCGTGCGCAAGCCCCGCCCACCGCCCGCGACAGGGGAGCACCCGTGAGCTCCATGGAGCGGGCGCGGCGAGGAGCGCTCCGGGCGGGCCCACGCCCCGCGCGGGGAGCCCAGCAGGGGTGGCGCCCCTGCTCCGCCCCCGGCCCCCGGGGCGGGGGACGACGGCAGGTCAGGGTGCGGGCGGGCGGCCCCCGTGGCGCGCGAGCACCTGCTCGAGGTCGTCCATGACCGCGTTCATCTCGGCGATGGCAGCGTCGAAGGGAGCCGAGGTGGTCATGTCCACCCCGGCCTCGCGCAACAGCTCGATGGGGTAGCTCGCCCCGCCGGACGAGAGCATGCGCAGGAAGGCGTCGCGGCGCAGGGTCTCCCCGTGGGCCGCCTCCTCGCGGATGGCCTTCGAGATCGACATGGCGGCGACGAGGCTCGTGGCGTACTGGTACACGTAGAATTCGCGGTAGAAGTGAGGGACCATGGCCCACTCGCTGGCGATGAGCTCCGGGACCTCGCAGACGCCCTCGTCGTGCCCGTAGTACGCGCGGGTGATGCGCAGGTAGAGGGCGGAGAGGTTGTCGCCGGTGAGCGGCTCGCCGCGCTCGACCATCTCGTGGAAGCCGAGCTCGAACTCGGCGAACTGCGCCTGGCGGAAGAGGGTGGTCCGCAGGCCCTCGAGCTCCGAGCTCAGGAGGAACAGGCGCTCGGCGTCGTCGCGGGCCTTCCCGAGCATGGAGTGCACGAGGAGGTTCTCGTTCAGGGTGGAGGCGACCTCGGCCACGAAGATGGGGTAGGCCGCGGTGGGGTAGGGCTGGGCCCGCATGGCGAGCCAGGAGTGCAGGGAGTGGCCGGACTCGTGGGCGAGGGCCGACAGGTCCGCGTAGGTGCCGTTGAAGTTGAGGAGCTGGTAGGGGTGGAGGCCGTAGACGCTCGTCGAGTAGGCCCCCGTCCGCTTGCCGGTGGAGGGCAAGAGGTCGGTCCAGCGGTTCTCGAAGCCGTGTCGCAGCGCGGCCGTGTAGGCGGGCCCGAGCGGAGCCACCGCCTCGAGGACCAGCGCCTGGGCCTCCTGGGGGCTGTAGCTCCGGGCGAGGCGGGCCACCATGGGCAGGTAGAGGTCCTGGTAGCGCAGGGTAGCGAGCCCGACGAGGCGCTTCTTCAGCGACAGGTAGCGGTGAAAGGTGGGAAGGCTCCGCCTTACGTCGCGCAGGAGCTGTCGGTAGACCTCCACCGGGATGGCGTCCTTGAAGAGGGCGTCCTCGAGCGTCGAGCCGAAGCGATGGACCTTGGCGTCGAAGAGGTTCGCCTGCACCTGCGCGTAGAGGGTCGAGCCGAGCGAGCCCTTGAAGGCGGCGAGGGTGCCGAGGAAGGCGGTGAAGGCGAGGTCGCGGTCCTTTCGCTCCCGGTCGGCCCGGTGGAGGACGAAGGCCGTTTCGTCCATCCGCAGCTCCTCGCCGGTGGAGAGCTTCACCGTCGGATAGGGCAGCTCGGCGTCGGTGAGGATCCCGAAGGTGGTGCGCCCGGCCGAGCTCATCCGGCCGGCCTCGGCGGCCACCTGCTCCTCGGCGGCCGAGAGGGTGTGCGGGCCGAAGCGCAGGGCGTCGTCGAGGAAGTGGTGGTAGGGCGCCAGGCGGGGCTCCCGCTCCTCCAAGCCGCGGACCTTGGAGGGACCCAGGGCGAGGAGCTCCGGCTTCACGAAGGCCGAGGCCGCGTCGAGGGCGACCCGGAGCTCCTCGGCCTCCTCGCGCAGTTGGCGCGGCCCGTCCCTGCGGGTGTCCTCGTCCGCGCGGCCGGTGGCGTAGACCGTCAGCCGCTCGAGGTCGCGGTCGAGCCCGAAGAAGAGGTCGAGGGCGGCGAGGAGGGCCGAAGGCGAGTCGCCGAGGTGGCCCTGGCGGAGCTCCAGCTGCGGGATGCGCTGGCGCAGGGCGACGAGGTCAGCTCGGAAGGCCGCCTCGGAGGGATAGAGCTCGGCGAGGTTCCAGCGGTACTCCTCGGGGACCTCCGAGCGCTCGGCGGCCCGGGCCGGCAGGGAGAGGGCGAGGAGGAGGGCGGCCCCGACGGTCCACCACGGCCCCGGCCGGCGCGCGGCTCCGAAGCCGACCGGCCCCTTCGAGGCGGTGCGGACCTCCCCGCCCTTCGCGCTCTCTCGCCCTGCCTCTCCTCGGCCGCGCATGCAAAGGTCCTCCTCGGTCTCGAGCCGTCTCCTGCCGCGGGGGCGGCCCGGC
Source organism: Anaeromyxobacteraceae bacterium (assembly GCA_035501995.1). GTDB lineage: Bacteria > Myxococcota > Myxococcia > Myxococcales > Anaeromyxobacteraceae > Anaeromyxobacter_A. The sequence goes on along the minus strand of DATJVF010000142.1, from coordinate 652 downwards.
TCTCGCCTTTCAGGGCGCCTTCGGCGCGCCCGCGAGCGCCGCGATGGCCTGCCGGGCCTGGGCGGCCTGGGGGCTCGTGGGAGCCACCTCGACCACCCGGCGAAAGGCCTCGAGGGCCTTGTCGGTCCGCTTGAGGTCGTAGGCGTAGACCACCCCCAGGTTGAACAGGCTCTGCACGTGGGTCGGCTGGAGCGTGTTCGCCTTCTCGAAGTTGGCGATGGCCCGGTCGAAGGCGCCGGTCTCGCGGTACATGATGCCCTGGTCGGTGAGGACGTCCGGGTTCTTGGGCTCGATCTCGAGGGCCTTGCCGTAGGCCTCGATGGCGCGCTCGCGCTGCTGGGTGTCGAAGTAGTCGTTGCCGAGCTCGATCCAGGCCTGGAGGTTCTTCGGGTCCTGGGCCACCACCGCCTCGGCCGCCTGGATCCGCTGCAAGGTCTCGACGGGCACGGCGCTCGCGGCAGGCGCGGCGGACGGGGCCGCCGCGGCACCGGAGGGAACCGGCGGGGCGACCGGGGGAGCCGCCGGTGCTGCGGGCGCGACCGGCGCCGCCATGATCGGCACGGCGGAATCCCCGGCCCGCTTGCAGGCGGGGAGGGCCCCCGCGACGATGGTGAGGAGGAGGGCGGACGGTCTTTTCATGGGCGTCTCGTCC
>DATJVF010000141.1:0-2618 GCA_035501995.1 Anaeromyxobacteraceae bacterium | reverse complement strand
CACGCCCAGCGAGGCCCCGGCGATGCGGAGGAAGGTCCTGCGGTCGACGCGCTTTCTCGACATGGCGTAGCTCCCTGGAACGGGTTTCGATGCTCGGCTAGACGCGGCCAGGGCCTCCACCGTTCCAGCACCCCCGTCCGGAACGGTTTGGGCGCGGCGGCGTTCCAGGGAGGGAGCGGGCGCTTTTGGCGGGGCGAGCAACCTTTACGAGGAGCGATTAGGTGTGATGACCTTGGCGCGCGTGCCCTACGAGGACCGGGGTCGGGAGGAGCTCGGGCGGGCCTGCCTCGCCCACCTCGACGTCCTCTACCGCCTGGCGCGTCGCCTCACCCGGCAGCCGGCCGAGGCGGAGGACCTGGTCCAGGAGACCTTCGCTCGGGCCCTGAACGCCGCCCATGCCTTCGAGCAGGGAAGCCATCTCAGGGCCTGGCTCCTGCGCATCCTGCGCAACGTCCACCTCGACCGGTGGCGGCGCGAGCGACGCCAGAAGGTGGAGCTGCGGGCGGCGCCCGAGGAGGCCCCCGAGCCGGACGCCTGGCTCCGCGGCGACCTCGAGCTCGAGGCCTTGCGCGGCCTGGTGGCGGGCGAGGTCGAGGCGGCGCTGCAGAGCCTCTCCGCGGAGGCGCGGACCACCGTGCTGCTCGATCTCGAGGGGCTCACCGAGACCGAGATGGCCGAGGTGATGGAGTGCGCGGTGGGCACCGTCAAGTCGCGCCTCTCGCGGGCGCGCGCCGAGCTCAGGCGGGCGCTCTCGGAGTACGCGAGGTAGGGTGAACATGGACTGCCAAGAGGTGAAGCTGCACCTGCTCGAGCGGAACCGCCGCCCCCTCGAGCCCTCCCTCGAGGAGGGCGTGGGCGCGCACCTCGCCGGGTGCGAGGTCTGCCGGCGAGCCGAGGCGGTGGAGCGCACCCTCGACGAGCTCCTCCGCGACCGCCTGCCGCGCGAGGGCGCCCCGGCCTCGCTCCGCCGCCGTCTCGAGAGCACCATCGCCTCGCCGGAGGGGGCGCCGGCCGTCGCCCCGCGCCGGCCGGCGCGCCGCCCCGGCTGGCCCTCGCTGCGCGTCGCCCTTCCGACGCTGGCCGCCGGCCTGGCGGCCGCGATCGTGCTCGTCCTCTTCCTCGGGCGCGGAGCCCGGATCGAGGGCCCTGTCCTCGCCAGCCTCACCGAAGAGGCCGTGAGCGACCACCTGCGCGTGCTGGTGAGCGAGCACCCGCTCGAGATCGAGAGCGCCGCCAACCACCAGGTGAAGCCGTGGTTCGAGGGCCGGCTGGACTTCGCGCCGGTGGTCCCGTCGCCCGAGGTGCCGGAGCTGCGCCTGGAGGGCGGTTCGATCGGGTACTTCTTCGACCGCAAGGCGGCGGTGGTCGAGTACAAGCTGCGCCGGCACGCCATCACCCTCCTCGCCTTCCGGGGCGAGGGCCTGCCCTGGCCGCGCGCCGCGGAACCGCGCCTGTCGAGCGCGCGGGGTTTCCAGGTGGCGCTGTGGCGGACGGGCGAGCTCGGGTACGCGCTCGTCTCCGACATCCCGCGCGAGGAGCTCGCCGCCCTGGCCGCCACCTTCGCCGCGGCGTCGGCGCACTGACGGTCGCGGCGCCGCGCCGCCCGGCCTTCGCGGTACCATGGGCCCATGGCGGGGCACGGGGGCAAGGGTCGCCGGGGCGGGCTCGTCCTCGCCGCCGGCGGCCTCGTCCTGAGGCCGGGGAGGCGCGGGCCCGAGCTGGCCCTCGTCCACCGGCCGCGCTACGGCGACTGGTCGCTCCCCAAGGGGAAGCTCGAGCGCGGTGAGGGCCTGCGCCGGGCGGCCCTGCGCGAGGTGGAGGAGGAGACCTTCTGCCGGGCGCGGGTGGTGCGCTTCGCCGGCCTCACCTTCTACCGGGTGGGCCTGAGGCCCAAGCTGGTGGCCTTCTTCGAGATGGCGCTCGAGGTCGAGAACCCCTTCCGACCGGGCCAGGAGGTCGACGAGCTCGCCTGGCTCGAGCCGGGCGAGGCCGTGAAGAGGCTCGACTACCCGTCCGAGCGGCGGTTGGTCCGGCGCGCCCTGAGGCGCCTCCTCCGCCGATCCTGGCCCTGAAGAGCCATCAGGCGGGAGGTCCTGGCGCGGGGGCGCCGCTCGCCTGGTCGGAGAGCCAGAGCCCGAAGCCGGTGAGGAGCAGGAGCAGCGTCAGGGCCGCGAAGGGGATGAGCGAGAGGAGGTCAGAGCTCGCCCCGGAGAAGAACGGGTTGTGGGCGGTGGACCAGTCGGTGAGCAGGCTGTCCACCCGCTCCAGCACCCCCGCCATGAAGGCGATGACGATGCCGGCGATGGCCCCGCCGGCGATGTAGCCCGAGGCCATGAGGACCCCCGGGCTCTTGTCGGCCTCGGCGGCCATCTGCTCCTCGGTGAGGCCGCGGGCGACGAGCCCGCGGCGCTGCCGGCGATCGACGAGCCAGCGCACCGCCCCCCCCACCAGGATGGGCGTCGACGAGGAGAGGGGCAGGTAGACCCCGACCGCAAAGGCGAGGGACGGGATCCCGGAGAGCTCCAGGACCACGGCGATCATCACGCCGAAGAGGACCAGCGCCCAGGGGAGCCGGCGGTCCAGGATGCCCTTGATGATGTACGACATGAGGGTGGCCT
>DATJVF010000140.1:0-6665 GCA_035501995.1 Anaeromyxobacteraceae bacterium | reverse complement strand
GCGAGAAGCCGGTGCGCGAGGCCATCCTGCGCCTCGAGGCGCGCATCGCCGAGCTGGAGCAGGCCGAGCGGACGGCCGAACGCGCCCTCTCCGATCCCGCGCTCTATCAGGACTTCGAGAAGGCCCGCCCCCACGTCCTCGCCCTCTCGGAGGCCCGGGAGGAGCTCTCTCGCCTCTACCCGGAGTGGGAGGCGCGCCAGCTCGAGCTCGAGGCGCTCGGCGAGCCTGACGACTGACGCCGCCGTCGCGGTGGCCCTCGTGGGCGCGCGCCGCTGCCGCGGCGCGTTAGGCCGTCGCAGGCCCTGCGCCGCTCCCGGTCGGGTGAGCCTCGCCCCTGGCGGCGCAGCCCCGGCCGCGCCCGCGGGGCTCCTCACCCGCGCGGCGAGCGGCCTGGCCGCCCTCCGCGAATCGGCCACGAGAGGTCCGGGCGCACACGGGTCTCGAGCGTTAGCGAGGAAGGGTCTAGGGCGGTGCGGCGCGCCGCCGCGTCCAAGGGAAAGGGACCCAGACCGCATGCCTCAACCACTCGCCCACGGCCCGCTCGAGGACGCTCAGGGCCGGATCATCGAGTACCTGCGCGTCTCGCTCACCGACCGCTGCAACTTCCGCTGCGACTACTGCTCGGTCTCGGACTACGAGGATCCCGAGGAGGTCCTCACCCGCCCCGAGATCGCCCGCCTGGTCGGCCTCTTCGCTCGCCTCGGGGTCCGGCGGATCCGGCTCACCGGAGGCGAGCCCACCCTGCGCAAGGGCCTCGCCGGCATCGTCGCCGACGTGCGGAGCCTGCCCGGCATCGAGGAGGTGGCCCTCACCACCAACGGGCACCGGCTCCGCGAGCTCGCCGTCCCGCTCAGGGAGGCCGGGGTGGGCGCGGTGAACGTCTCGCTCGACACGCTCTCGCCGGAGCGGCTCCTCGCCATCTCGGGGCGCGGGGCCCGCCTCGCCGCGGTGCTCGACGGGATCGACGCCGCCGCCGCCGCCGGCTTCGCGAGCCTGCACCTCAACACGGTGGTGATGGGCGGCGTGAACGAGGACGAGCTCGGAGACCTGGTCCGCTTCGCCTGGGCCCGCGGGGCCTCGCCGCGCTTCATCGAGCTCATGCCCTTCGGGGCGGGCCGACCGGTCCCGACCGCCCGCGTGAAGCGGCTCCTCGCCGCGCAGGGCGTGGCCCTCGAGCCGTGCGACAAGCGGGGCTGGGGGCCGGCGCACTACATGCGCGGGCGCGACCCGGACGGCGCGGTGCGCCACGTCGGCTTCATCGGCGCCATGAGCGAGAACTTCTGCGAGCGCTGCAACCGGGCCCGCCTGGCCGCCGACGGCGGCTTCCAGGTGTGCCTGGGCGGCGAGGGGAAGGTACCCCTCGGCGCCCTCCTGCGGTCGGGCACCGAGGACCGGGTCATCGAGGGCCGCATCCGCGAGGCCCTCGGCCGCAAGTCGCCCCGCCACCGGATGGAGCTCGCCGCGAGCGGCCTCGTGCAGCTGCTCCCCATGATGGGCATCGGCGGCTGAGGGGTGGTCCGGGCCCTTCCGCCGCCCGGGCCGGGGCCGGCCCGGGCGGCGCGGCTTCCTTCGACTAGAAGTAGAAGCCCAGGCCGGCGAAGAAGCTCGTCTGGTGCAGGCTGGAGGGGTCGAGGTTCTGGTCGAAGAAGGCGCGCTGCTTCACCTCGGCGGTGGCGAACAAGTCGCGGGTGAGCCAGAAGTCGAGCCCCAGGGAGACGCTCCCGGTGGTGTGCCAGGCCTGATCGCTTTGGAACCACGCCCCGCCGGCGCCCAGGGACAGGAAGGGCTGCACCGGGCTCCCCTCGACGAAGTCGTACTTGAAGGAAGCGTCGAGGATCCTCACCGGGTCGGTGTACTCGTAGCCGAAGCGGAGGCGAGCCCCGCCGTAGGGCGCCCGCAGCTCGAGCCCCAGGGCGGCGGCGCCGTGCGAAGTGTCCCCGCGGTCGAGGGTGCTCGCGCCCGGCATGAACACCAGCGCGAGGAGGCCGCGCGGCCTCGACCGCACCGGATAGTAGGCGAGCGGCGGCGGCGCGGCCGGCGCGTAGGCGAACGCGGGGGGAGGCGCCGGCGGCGGAGGCGCCGGCGGAACCACCCGATCGCAGAGGTAGGACACGTGCCCGTAGGCGTCGACCACCCGGTGGTAGCCGGGCAGGCAGCCCGGCACGTTGGCGGCAGCGCAGGGGGGCGGGCCCGAGCGCGAGGGCGGCTCGGGGCAGGCCTGGCCGAGGGAAGCGGCGAGGATGAGCGGGGCGACCAGCATTGGGAGCTCCTCCGTGAGGTCTGCCGCCTCCCTTTGCGACGGCCGTGCCCACCCAGGAACGCGAGGAGCGGCGAGAGCTTATGGGAGACCGGAGGCCGCGGGGCGCCGTGTCACGAGGGCACACCCGTGGCAGGGAAGAGACGCCCCGACCCCGAGCGCCTCCCCCGGTGCGGGGTCCCGCTCGACGCGCGCGCGCCCGAGGGCGGCCCCGGGGGGCCGCCCGCTTCGGTCCGGGACGAGCCGATCAGGGGAAGCGGCCCGTGGGACGCGAGCCCTCTCGCGCCGCGGACGGCCCCGGTCGAGAAGGGCCGGCCTCAGGGCCGGGCGAGGCCGTCTGGCCGGTAGGCGCGCAGGAAGGTCCCGAGCGCGTCGCGGACGGTGCGGTGGATGAGATCGCTCGACACCCGGGAGAGCACGCTGAGCTCGAGGCGCCAGAGCAGGTCGGAGACGCACAGGGCGATGAACTGGGCGGCGGCCAGCTCGCCATCATTTACGGTGAGTGATCCAGCCTCTCCCTGGCGCCGCAGGTAGTCGGCCAGCCGGCCTCGGACGGCGAAGGTGGCGTCTTCGAAGAAGGTGCGTCCCAGCTCGGGGAAGCGGCCGGCCTCGGCCACCAGGATGCGGCGGAAGGCCAGCGTGCTCGGACGCGCCACGGAACGCAGGAACGCCTGCCCGACCTCGGCGAGGTCCGCGGCCGGCTCCCCGGTGGGCGCGCCGAGGAGGTCCGCCAGCCGGGCCCGCATGCCGGCCGACTCCTCGCTGGCGCAGGCGAGGAAGAGCGCCTGCTTGTCGGCGAAGTGGCTGTAGAGCGTGGCCTTGGAGACCCCGGCGCGCGCGGCGATGGCGTCGACCGCGGTCCGCTCGTACCCCGCTGCGAGGAACAGGCTGCGGGCGGCGTCCAGGATCTGGCGCCGCTTCCCGAGGTTGAGGATGGGGGCCCTGGCCATGCGGGACGACAGTACTAAACGGTTCAGTCTGGACAGTCAACGAGGCATCGACTAGAAACGATGGGCCTCGGTTCTCGTCGCCGCCTGCCTCGGAGGGCCGCCCATGACCACGCACCCCCGCTCGACGCCTGCCCGCCCCGGGCTCTCGGCGCTGCGGGTGAACCTCCCCCAGCTCGCCCTGGCCGCCCTGGGCCTGCTCGCCCTGCTCGCCCTCCCCGCCTGCCGCAAGCCGCCGCCGCCCCCGCCCGCGCGCGGCCCGGCCGAGGTGGGGGTCATCACCCTCGCCCCCACCGCGGTGGCCCTGAGCCGCGAGCTGCCCGGGCGCGTCTCCGCCTTCCGGGTGGCCGAGGTGCGTGCCCGGGTGAGCGGGATCGTGCAGAAGCGCCTCTTCACCGAGGGAGCCGACGTCAGGGCCAACCAGGTGCTCTACCAGATCGACCCGGCCCCCTACCGCGCCGCCCTGGCGAGCGCCAAGGCCCAGCTCGCCCACGCGGAGGCGAGCGTGGTCTCGGCCCGCCAGCTGGCCAGCCGCTACGCCGAGCTCGTGCAGTCGAACGCGGTCTCCAGGCAGGACTACGACAACGCGGTGGCGGCCGCGAAGGCCGCCGAGGCCGACGTGGCCGCCGGCCAGGCGGCGGTGGAGACCGCCTCCATCAACCTCGGCTACACCACCGTCAGCTCGCCCGTCTCCGGCCGCATCGGGCGCTCGGAGGTCACCGAGGGCGCCTACGTCCGGGCCGAGCAGGCCACCCTGCTCGCCACCGTGCAGCAGCTCGACCCGGTCTACGTCGACGTCGCCCAGTCCTCGACCGAGCTCGTGCGCCTGCGCCGCGAGCTCGACGCCGGCCGGCTGCAGCGGGCGGGGCGCGAGGGGGCCAAGGTGGACCTCATCCTCGAGGACGGCGGCGCCTACGGCGCCTCGGGCGCCCTCCAGTTCTCGGACGTCACCGTCGACGCGAGCACCGGCTCGGTGCTCCTCCGCGCGCTCTTTCCCAACCCGAAGGGCGAGCTTTGGCCCGGCATGTTCGTCCGCGCCCGCCTGGAAGAGGCGGTGAACCCGCAGGCCCTGCTCGTGCCCCAGCGCGCGGTGAGCCGCGACCAGAAGGGCGAGCCGAACGCGCTGGCGGTGGGCGCCGACGGCAAGGCCGAGCTGAGGGTCCTCACCGTGGACCGGGCGGTCGGGAACGACTGGCTCGTCAGCGCCGGCCTCAGGGCCGGGGACCAGGTCATCGTGGACGGGTTGCAGAAGGTCCGCCCCGGAGCGCCGGTGAAGGCGGTCCCGGCCACACCCATCCCATCCGAGGCCCCGCCCACCGCCGCGTCAGCCCAGCCCTCACAGCCCCAGAGGTAGCCGTGGTTCGCTTCTTCATCGACCGCCCCATCTTCGCCTGGGTCATCGCCATCCTCATCATGCTGGCGGGCGGCATCGCCATCACCGGGCTGCCGGTCTCGCAGTACCCGACCATCGCGCCGCCCAACATCACCATCGCCGCCGTCTATCCCGGCGCCTCGGCCAAGACCGTGGAGGACAGCGTCACGCAGGTCATCGAGCAGAAGATGAACGGGCTCGATCACCTGCGCTACATGGCCTCGAACAGCGACTCGGCCGGCAACGCCAGCGTCACGCTCACCTTCGACGCCGGGACGAACCCGGACATCGCCCAGGTGCAGGTGCAGAACAAGCTGCAGCTGGCCATGCCGCTCCTCCCGCAGGAGGTGCAGCGCCAAGGCGTGCGCGTGCAGAAGACGGTCAGGAACTACCTGCTCATCGTGGCCTTCGTGTCGGTGGATGGCAGCATGAGCCGGGCCGACATCGCCGACTACATGGCCACCAACGTCATCGACCCCATCGGTCGCGTCCCCGGCGTCGGCGACGTTCTGCTCTTCGGCGCGCAGTACGCCATGCGCATCTGGCTCGACCCCCAGAAGCTGGTGAGCTTCCGCATGACCCCGAACGACGTGGCCGCGGCGGTGCGCGCCCAGAACGCGCTCGTCTCGGCCGGGCAGCTGGGCGGGGCGCCCTCGGTGGCCGGGCAGCAGCTCAACGCCACCATCACCGCCCAGACCCGCCTGCAGAGCGTCTCCGAGTTCGAGAACATCCTCCTGCGGGTGAACCCGGACGGCTCGCAGGTGCGCCTGCGCGACGTGGCGCGGGCGGAGCTCGCCGGGGAGACGCTGGACGTCGACACCACCTACAACAACGCCGGGTCGGGCGGGATGGCCATCAGGCTCGCCCCGGGCGCCAACGCCCTCGACACCGTGAACGCGGTGGAGGCGCGGGTCAAGGAGCTCTCCCGCTATTTCCCGCACGGCCTCGAGATCCGCTACCCCATCGACACCACCCGCTTCGTGCGCCTCTCCATCGAGGAGGTGGTGAAGACGCTGCTGGAGGCCATCGCCCTCGTGTTCCTGGTGATGTTCCTCTTCCTGCAGAACTTCCGCGCCACCCTCATCCCCACCATCGCCGTGCCGGTGGTGCTGCTCGGCACCTTCGCGGTCCTCGCCGCCTGCGGCTTCGGCATCAACACCCTCACCATGTTCGGTGTCGTGCTCGCCATCGGGCTGCTCGTCGACGACGCCATCGTGGTGGTGGAGAACGTCGAGCGGGTGATGAGCGAGGAGGGGCTCTCGCCGCGCGACGCCACCCGCAAGTCGATGGGCCAGATCACCGGCGCGCTGGTGGGCATCGCCATGGTGCTCTCGGCCGTCTTCGTCCCCATGGCCTTCTTCGGCGGGTCGGTGGGGGTCATCTACCGCCAGTTCTCCATCACCCTCGTCTCGGCGATGGTGCTCTCGGTGATCATCGCCCTCATCCTCACCCCGGCGCTCTGCGCCACGCTCCTCAAGCCCGTGCCCGAGCACCACGGAGCGAAGCGCGCCTTCGGCTGGTTCAACCGCCTGTACGACTTCGGCAGCAACCGTTACCAGGGGGTGGTGAAGTCGCTCGTGCACCGCTGGGGGCGGGCGGTGCTCATCTACGCGCTGGTGGTGGGCGGACTCGTCCTGCTCTTCTCGCGCATGCCCACCGGGTTCCTCCCCGACGAGGACCAGGGCTACATGTTCGTGCAGATCCAGCTCCCGCCCGGCGCCGCCCTCGAGCGCACTCGCAAGGTGGTGGAGCTCGTGACGAACCACCTCCTCACCGTCGAGAAGGACGCGGTGCAGTCCGCCATCGGCATCATCGGCTTCAACTTCGCCGGCAACAGCCAGAGCTCAGGATTCGCCTTCGTGCAGCTCAGGCCCTGGGACGAGCGCAAGGACGCCCGGCTCAAGGCCGGGGCGGTGGCGGCGCGCGTCACCAGGGACCTGCAGCGGGTGAAGGAGGCGACCATCTTCGCCTTCGGGCCGCCCGCGGTGGCCGAGCTCGGCACCGCCACCGGCTTCGACATGCAGCTCCAGGACCGCGCCGGGCTCGGCCACGAGCGGCTCGTCGCCGCCCGCAACCAGCTCCTCGGCGC
>DATJVF010000139.1:0-4235 GCA_035501995.1 Anaeromyxobacteraceae bacterium | reverse complement strand
GCCGCGACGCGGACAACCTGCGGGCCCGCGACCTCCTCACGGTGGCCCTGCGGCGGCTCGGGCGGACGGACGAGGCGACCCGGGCCCTCGCCGAGACCCTGCGCCTCGATCCCCTCGACGCCTGGGGCCGCCTCCTCGCCGGGGACCCGCCCCGCGACGCCCAGCTCGCGCTCGATTTGGCCCTGGACCTCGCCCGGGCCGGCCTCCACCGGGAGGCGCTCGAGCTCCTCGAGCGGGGCGATCTCGAGGGGAGCCTGGGCGCACGCCCGCTCGTGCACTACTACGCGGCCCACCTCGCGGACCGCCTGGGCGAGGGGGCCCGTGCCGCCCGCCACCGCGAGGCCGCGGCGCGCGCCTCCCCCGACTACTGCTTCCCGGCGCGGCTGGAGGAGATCGCGATCCTCGAGGCCGCCATCCGGTCGAGCCGGGGAGACGCGCGCGCGCCCTACTACCTCGGAAACCTCCTCTACGACCGCGGGCGGCGCGAGGAGGCCATCGCCCTCTTCGAGCGCGCCGCCGAGCTCGATCCCTCCTACCCGGTGGTGTGGCGCAACCTCGGCATCGCCTACTTCAACGTGCGGCGCGATCCGCCGAGGGCGCTCGCCGCGTACGCGCGGGCGGTGGCGGAGGGACCCCTGGACGCCCGCCTGGTCTACGAGCGCGACCAGCTCTGGAAGCGGACCGGCGCCGCGCCCAGGGAGCGCCTCGCCGAGCTCGAGCGCCGCCTCGACCGGGTGGCGGAGCGCGACGACCTGACCGTCGAGTTCGCGGCGCTGCTCCTCCTCGCCGGCCGGGCCGAGGAAGCCCTGCGGCGCCTCCTCGACCGCCGCTTCCAGCCCTGGGAGGGCGGCGAGGGCCTCGTGCTCCTGCAGCACACCCGCGCCCGCCTGGCGCTCGGGCGGGCGGCGCTCGCGCGCGGCGAGGCCGTCCTCGCCCACGCGCATTTCGAGGCGGCGCTCGCGCCTCCGGAGACGCTCGGCGAGGCGAGGCACCCCCTCGGGAACGCGAGCGACGTCCACTACGCGCTCGGCCTCGCCTGCGAGTGCGCGCGCGACCCCGAGGGCGCCCGGGTCCACTTCACCCGGGCGTCCGAGCCGCAGGGCGACTTCGTGGCCATGAGCGTGCAGGCCTTCTCGGAGATGACCTACTTCTCGGCGCTCGCCCTGGGCCGGCTCGGGCGGGACGCCGAGGAGCGGGCCCTGCTCGAGGCGCTCGAGCGCCACGCCACCCGCCTCCTCGGGGAGCGCGCCGAGATCGACTACTTCGCGACCTCGCTCCCCGCCATGCTCCTCTTCGAGGACGACCTCGACAGGCGCCAGCGGGTCTCGGCCCTCGTCATGCTGGCGCAGGCGAGCCTCGGGCTCGGCCGGCCCGACCGGGCGAGGGCGCACCTCGAGGAGGCGCTGGCGCTCGATCCGAGCCACGCGCTGGCGAGCGACCTCCTTTCGAGCGCGCGTTAGGTGAGAGAGCGCCGAGGCTCTCGCCGGGCGTTCCCGGGGAGGAGGCGAGGGCGGCCCCGCCGTCAGGCGGCGGCGCGCCGCTGCTTCAGCTGGTCGAACAGCACCGCCAGGAGCAGGACCGTGCCGCGCACCACGTACTGGTAGAAGGTCGGCACGTTGAGGAGGTTCAGGACGTTCTGCACGGTGCCCATGATGAGGACCCCCACCACCGTCCCCACCATGGTGCCGAGCCCACCCGAGAGCGAGACGCCGCCCAGCACGCAGGCCGAGATGACGTCCAGCTCGAAGCCCTGCGAGGCGTTGGGCTGGCCGCTCGTGATGCGGCTCGACAGGATCACCCCGGCCGCCCCGGCCATGAGCCCTTGCAGGGAGAAGATGACCATCTTGGTCCGGTCGACGTCGATGCCGGAGAGTCGCGCCGCCTCCTTGTTGCCGCCGATGGCGAGGGCGTTGCGCCCGAAGACCGTGCGGTTGAGGAGGAAGCCGAAGATGAGGAACGAGAGCAGGGTCACCCAGATGGGAACCGGCACCCCGAGGAAGGTGCCGTTGCCGAGCAGGTAGAAGGCGTCGTTGGCGATGCCCACCGCGACGCCGCCCGACATGATGAAGCCGAGCCCGCGCACGATCTGCATGGTGGCGAGGGTGGTGATGAGGGCGTTGATGCCCACCTTGGCGATGACGAAACCGTTGAAGAGTCCGATGAGCAGGGAGACGAGGAGGGTGGCGAGGACCGGAACCACGATATGCCCCGGCATGATCAGCATGAGGACCGCGTTGAAGCAGCCGGCGAAGGCCACCACCGATCCGATGGAGAGGTCGAAGTCGCCCGCGGCCAGGCAGAACAGCATGGTGCAGGCGAGCATCCCGACCTGCGACACCGAGAGCGAGAGGCCGATGAGGTTCTGGACGCTGAGGAAGTAGGGGACCGTCAGCGAGACCACCGCGAACATGACGGCGTAGACGATCAGCATCCCGGCGTCTTCCCAGAGGTTCGCGAGGTACCGGTTCCTCGCCGACTCCGGGCGGGTGGTGGTGGGCGTTTCGGTGTGCATGGAGGTCCCTTCCCGTCCTAGGCGGTGGCCGGCAGGGCCATGGACAGCACCTTCTCCTGGCTCGCCTCGCCGCGCGGCACCTCGCCGACGAGTTGCCCTTCCCGCATGACCAGGATCCGGTCGCTGATCCCGAGCACCTCGGGGAGGTCGCTCGAGACCACCACGGTGGCGACGCCGCTCTCGGCCAGCTTGTAGATGAGGTTGTAGATCTCGTTCTTGGCGCCGACGTCGATGCCGCGGGTCGGCTCGTCCATGAGCAGGACCCGGATGGTCTCCCCGAGCCAGCGGGCCAGGATCACCTTCTGCTGGTTGCCGCCCGAGAGGTTCAGGACCTTCTGGCGCAGGCTCGGGGTCCGGATGCGCAGCTGGTCGACGAAGCGGGAGGCGTTCTCGGCCTCCCGGCGCTGGTGGATGAGGAAGCCGCCCGGCGAGAAGTTCCGTCGCGCCGAGAGGTTGATGTTCTCGGCCACCGACCGGACCGGCACGATACCGTGGAGCTTGCGGTCCTCCGGGCAGAGCATGATCCCGGCGGCGATGGCCTGGCGGATGCGCCGGAAGTGCTCGGGCTTCCCGCCGAGCAGGATCCGGCCGCGGCGCGGCCTCTCCGCCCCGAAGACGAGGCGCATGAGCTCGGTCCGGCCGGCCCCCACCAGGCCGAAGACGCCCAGCACCTCGCCCCGCCGGACCTCGAAGCTGACCGGGGCGGTGAGCCCCTTGCCGAAGAGGCCCTCCACCTTGAGCAGGACCTCGCCGAGCGGCCTCGGGCGGTAGGAGTAGATGTCCTCGATCTGGCGGCCGGTCATGTCGGCCACCAGCATGGCGCGGGTCACGCCCTCCACCGCGGGGTACTCCTTCACCAGCCGGCCGTCCCGGAAGACGGTGATGCAGTCGCACAGCTCGAAGATCTCCTCCATCCGGTGCGAGACGTAGATGACGGCGTAGCCGTTGTTCTTGAGTTCGCGGATGGTGGCGAAGAGCTGCTTCACCTCGCGCGCGGAGAGGGAGCTCGTCGGCTCGTCGAAGGCGATGATGCGCCCGTTCCTGATGAGGGCCTTGCCGATCTCCACCATCTGGCGCTGGGCGATGGAGAGGCGGCGGGTCTTCTCGGTGGGGCTCACGTCGAGGCCCAGCCGGCGCAGCTGCTCGTTGGCCTTGGCGAGCATGGTCCGCCGGTCGAGCAGGCCGGCCCGGCTGGGGAGCATCCCGAGCAGGATGTTCTCGGCCACCGTCATCTCCGGGACGAGGTTCAGCTCCTGGTAGATGATGGCCACCCCGGCCTGGTCGGCGTCGCGGGTGTTCTTGAACGACCGGCGCTGACCGGCGATCACCACCTCCCCGGCGTCGGGCCGGTAGGCCCCGGAGAGGATCTTGAGCAGGGTCGACTTGCCGGCCCCGTTCTCGCCGATGAGCCCGTGCACCGTGCCGGTGCGGACCCCGAAGCTGATCCGGTCGAGGGCCCGTACGCCGGGGAACCTCTTGCTCACCTCATGGAACCGCAGGTACTCGTCCACGCGTTCCCCCGGGCGGATAGAAGAAAGGGGAAGCCGGCGGCCGGCTTCCCCCCACGGCGCCGCGGTACCGCTGCCGAGGAGCTACTTGAGCTCGTCCGCCAGGCCGCCCTCGGTGAGGACCTGCACGTAGTTGTCGCGGGTGAGCAGGGTGCCGGCGGTGCGGGTGTCGAGCGGGGGCTGCTTGCCGCTGGCGATCCACTCGTACATCATCT
>DATJVF010000138.1:0-10789 GCA_035501995.1 Anaeromyxobacteraceae bacterium | reverse complement strand
CGCTCGGGGATACTCGACCCCGCCCGCGCGCGGGCGGCCTTCCCGGCCGGACTCGGCGGATCGCTCTCGGGGGCGGGGCTCGTGCTCCTCGTCCGCCCGGAGATCCTGCGCCCGGTGGTGCTGGCGCTGCTCGCCGCGGTGGCGCTCTTCACGGCCTTCCGCCCGCGCCTGCCCGGGGGCTCCTTCCGCCTCTTCCCGGTCAGGCCGTCGCGCGCGCCGCTGGCGGCGGCCCTCATCGCCTTCGCGCTCGGGGCCTACGACGGCTTCTTCGGCCCGGGGACCGGCACCTTCCTCATCCTGGCCTTCGCGCTCGTGCTGGGCGACGGAGCGACCCGAGCTTCGGGCGAGGCCAAGGTGGTGAACTTCGCCTCCAACCTGGCGGCGCTCGGCCTGTTCGCCCTGCGCGGCACCGTCCTGTGGCGGGTGGCCCTGCCCATGGCGGTGGGCCAGTTCGCCGGGAGCGCCCTCGGGGCGCACCTCGCGCTCGCGCGCGGAGACGCCTTCGTGCGGAGGGTGGTGGTGGGGGTGGTGCTCCTCGTGTGCGTGAAGCTCGCCCTGGACCTCGCCAGGAGCTGAAGGGCGCGCGTCCCGAGCCCGCCCAAGGCCTAGGCCGAGGCGACCGGGGCCCGCCGCAGGTTCGCCGGGAGCGCCGGCGCCCTCTGGGGCTCGCCGGTCGCCGCCCCGAGGCGGAAGCCGCCCACGAGCTCGGCCAGGGCCTGGGCCTGCCCGGCGAGCTCGCCGGCGGCGCTGCTCGAGTCCTCGGAGTGCTCGGCGTTCTGCTCGGTGACCCGGTCCATCTCGGCGGCGGCGCGCCCCAGTTCCTCGATGCCTGAGGCCTGCTCGGCCGAGGAGGTGGTGATCTCCGCCACGATCTGCGACACCTTGGCGACCGAGCCCTCGATCTCGGAGAGCCGCTCGCCGACCTCGCGCGCGATGACTTCGCCCTCGCCGGTCTGCTTGACCGACTCGCGGATGAGCTCCTCGGTGCGCTGCGCGGCCTCCTTCGAGCGCAGGGCCAAAGATCTCACCTCCTCGGCCACCACCGCGAAGCCGCGGCCGGCCTCGCCGGCGCGGGCCGCCTCCACCGCCGCGTTGAGGGCGAGGAGGTTCGTCTGGAACGCGATCTCGTTGATGTCCTTGATGATCTGCGAGGTGCCCTCGGCCGAGGCCCGAATGTGCTGCATGGCCGAGTTCATCTTCTCCACGGCCGAGGCGCCCTCCGCGGCGGCGCCGTGGGCGGCGGTGGCGAGCGCGCTCGCGCGCTGCGCGCTGTCGGCGGCGTTGTGGGTGGTGGCCTTCATGGCCTCGAGGCGCGAGCGGGTCCCCTCGAGGGCGCTGCGCTGCTCGGAGGCCCCGGAGGCCACCACCTCGCTCGTGGAGGCGATCCGATCGGCCGCCTGGTGGACCTGGCTCGCCGCCGAGGCCACCTGGGCGAGGGCCTCGTGCAGCGCCTCGCCGGTCGAGTTCAGGGCCCCCTTCATGGCGGCGTGATCGCCCTGGTAGCGGCCCTCCATCCGCGCGCACAGGTCGCGTTCGGCGAGGCGGCCGAGCACGCGGCTCGCCTCCTTCACCGGGGCGAGGAGCGCATCCAAGGTGGCGTTCACCTCCTCGAGCACCTTGCCGAAGTCGCCGCGGTGCTTGGAGGCGTCGGCGCGCTCGTGCAGGCGGCCCGCCACCGCGGCCTGGGTGAGGGCGCTCACGTCCTTGAGCAGGCCGTTCACCGCCGCCGCGCACTGGTTCACGTTGTCGCGGATGGCCCCGAACTCCCCCCGCCAGGGGGCGGTGATGGGCGGCGGGATGTCGCCCTTGGCGATGCGGTCCACCTGGCCAGCGGTGAGCCTGAGCGGGGCCACCACCGTGTCCAGGATCCGGTTCATCCCGGCCACCACCCCGCGGAACTCGACCGAGACGGCGGACTCGTGGGCGCGGTGATCGAGTTCGCCCCCGTCGATCGCCGCGCACAGCCCGTCCGATTCGGCCACCAGCGCCGCCGCGGTCCGCCGGATGGAGCGCTGAACCATGAGGCTCACCATGGCCAGGCCGGCCATGCCGAGGAGGAAGGCCACCAGGGTCACCCAGGCGCTCCTTCGCAGGGTGGCGCTGGCGACGGCGCCGAGCCGTCCGGCCAGGGCGGCGTCCACGCCGGCCAGCCGCGACAGCATGCTCTGGGCGGCGCGGTAGCCGTCGGCCATGGCCACGAAGGCCTCCATCGACTGGGCGTCGACGAGGAGGAGGGCCACCGGGTCGCCGCCGCCGGAGCCGTCCTCCTTCTTCTTCTGGAGGGACAAGAGCTTCTGGGCGTTCTTCTGCCAGCCGTCGCTGAGCGGCTTGAACTCGGTCCACAGGGCGAGGTGCTCGGCGCCGGCCTCGAGCTCCTCGAGGCGCGCCGAGGTGGCGCTGAGCTCGGCGAGCTCCGCCTCCGCGCCGGCGATGAGCTTCTGCCGCTCGGCGCGATCGTTGAGGCGCGTGTCGGTGAGCTTCGCCGCCGCCCCGTCGACGGCGGTGAGGTGGCCCATGATGGCGGTCGTCGCCTGCACCACCGGCAGGGCGCGGGCGAGCCGGTCGCCCTCCCGGGCCGCCGCGAAGGTCATGGCGCCGACCACCGCCGCCACCGCCAGGGTGACGAGGGCCGCGACGGCGTTCTGCACGCCCAAGCTGCGCGAGGCGACCGACATGTGAGCACCCTCCCACCGGCCGTGCGGGCCGGCCCCACCGCGATGGGGAATAGCCGCAACGGCCCCTGCGATGCCAGCTACGTGCCAGGCGGGGTTGGCGACCCCGGGCAAGCCAGGGCCCGCCACCCGTCCCCGAGATCGAGGAGGTCGGCCGGTCCACCGCGGGCGCGCGCGGGTGATCGGGAGGACCCTGGGTCCGGGGCTACGCCCTCCCTTGCAGGCGCCCTCGGGCCTGGCTCGTCGGGGCGAGGGCGTGCCCTGGGGTTTGGCGCGGCGATTGAACGAGGGTTCTGCGCCCGGCGCCCACCGGCGCCACCCCGTGCCGCACCTGCCCGCACCGGACCCACATGCGAAAGCCCAGCCACCATCGACGGACGGCCGCCGCCGGGATGGTCCTCCTCCTCACGCTGTCCTTCCCGGCCGCCTCGCGCGCCGAGGAGGTCCCGGTGCCGGTGAACCTGCAGGCCGAGATGCTCTTCATGATCGCGGGCCACGATCGCAACCTGCCCGCCCGCGGCGGCAGCGAGGTCCGCACCCTCATCCTCACCAAGGCCTCGGACGACTCGACCCGGGCGGCCGCCCAGTTCAAGGCGGCCGCGGCCGCCAAGGCGGTGGTGGCCGGGCTCCCGCACCAGGTGGAGGTGGCGGCCTACACCTCGGCGGCCGCGCTCGCCGAGGCGGTGAAGGCGAAGAAGCTCGCCATCGTCTACCTCACCCCCGGCTTCACCGCCGCCGAGACCGCCGCCATCGGGCAGGCGCTCGAGGGCGGCAACGTGCTCACCGTGACGGCCACCCCGGCCATGGTGAAGAAGGGCGTGGTGCTCGGCTTCGACCTCGTGTCGGGCCGGGCCAAGATCCTCGTCGACCTCACTCAGGCGGCCAAGCAGCGGGTCTCCTTCGATCCCGAGGTGCTGGGCCTCATGGCGGTGTCCCAATGAAGACCCTGCGCAGCCTCGGAGGCGCGCTCCTCGCCCTCGGCCTCTCGCTCGCCATCCGCGCCGCGGCCGAGGACCTCTCGGACCTGGCCGGGCTCCTCAACGAGCCGGTGGTCTCCACCGCCTCCAAGTCCGCCGAGACCGCCGAGCTCGCCCCGGCCACCACCTCCATCATCACCTCGGAGGACCTGCGCCGCTACGGGCTCACCTCGCTCTCCGACGCCATCAACTTCCTCGCCGTGGGCATGCTCACCGAGCCGAGCTACGCCACCCCGGAGATCGGGGCGCGCGGGGTGCTGCTCACCGGCGATTACGGCAACCACGTGCTCCTCCTCCTCGACGGCCACGTCCTCAACGAGCCGTGGGACGGCACCGCCTACTACGACGTGAGCGCCGCCATCCCCCTGGACCTCGTCGACCACGTCGAGGTGATCCTGGGTCCGGGCTCGGTGCTCTACGGCTCGAGCGCCATGCTGGGGGTGATCAACGTCATCACCAAGCGGGCCAAGGACTACCGCGGGGTGCACCTCGTCGCCGAGGGGGGCCTCCCCGGGGAGCTCCACGCGTCGGGCGGGTATGGCGCGGAGTTCGAGTGGCTGGGCCGGAAGGGCGAGCTCACCGCGGCCGTCGACTACCTCGGCACGAGGGGCCCCAAGGAGAGCTACGCCCTCGAGCCCTACGGCGGCGCCACCTGGGGGGGCGACGCCACCCACCGGGCCATCGACGTCCCGGCCGGCTACGCCCGGTTCGTCCTCGGCGATCTCACGCTCGCGGTGCGCGCCGCGCAGTCGCGCCGGGCCGCCACCCTCATCGCGAACGACTTCGACGACCCCGACAACTGGGAGCGCGACCGCTGGCTATCCCTCGACGCGCGCTACGAGGCCTCGCTCTCGGCGCGCCTCGGGCTCTCGATCCGCCTCTACGGGGACTACTACGACTACCTGCAGAACGCGCCCTCGGCCTCGAGCCTGGACTGCGCGGCCGGGCAGTCGAGCTGCGTCTACCTGAACTCCGGCGTCTCGCGCTGGGCCGGCGGCGAGGTGAACGCCACCTACGACTGGCTGGGGGACGGCCGCTACGTCACCCTGCTCGGCGCCGACCTCCGCTACCAGCACGTGACGAGCTACGTGGCCTACGACGATGCGGCCGAGGGCCTCTCGACCACCGACGCCGGCTACGACAAGGACGACGTGGTGGTCGGCGCCTACCTGCAGCAGACCTTGCGCCCGATGAGTTTCCTCAGCGTGAACGCAGGCCTGCGGCTCGATCACGACCCGGACTTCGGCTCGCACCTCTCCCCGCGGGTGGCGGCGGTGGTGCCGGCCTGGGCGGGCGGGACCGTGAAGGCCATCTACTCCACCGCCTTCCGCGCACCCAGCTTCTACGAGCGCTACTACGCGGACGCGACGAGCGAGCTCGCCGCGCCCGGCCTGAAACCCGAGACGGTCGAGTCGCTCGAGGGCGTGGTCGAGCAGAAGCTCGGGGCCGACCGCCTCCGCCTGAGCGTCTTCCGGACCTGGTGGGACGACCTCGTGGTGACGGTGCCCGCCACCCCGGACCAGGTGGCGGCCGGGGTCGAGAGCGGCGTCCTCGCGCCCTCGGCGAGCAACGTCTCCCTCTACGCCAACGCCGCCAGCGTCGACAGCTACGGGCTCAACGCCGATCTCGACGGCAGCGCGCTCCTCCAGCGGCTCCGCTACGGGGCGGGCCTCACCCTCGCCCACGCCCGGGCCGCGGGGGACGTCGCCCTCCCGGCCGCCGCCCAGGTGTTCGGAAACGCCCGCGTCGCCTACGACCTGGGCGGGAAGCTACCCGTGCTGGCGCTCGCGGCGCGGGTGGCGGGCCCCCGACCCGTCTCCGGGACGAACTTCACGCCGGTCCCGTACGCGCCGACCGAGGTCGAGCTGCGCGCCACCGTGAGCGGCCCCCTCGCGGGCGGGGTCTCCTACCGGCTCTCGGCGAGCTGGACGCGGACGGCGAGCTCGGCCTACGCGGTCGGCCCCCTGCGCGACCCCTCGCCGACCTACCCGAGCCAGGCCTTGCTGGAGCTCCCCCGCTACAGCGCCCTCGTCGGCCTCCGCTACGACCGCTGAGCGGCCTCAGGGCGCAGAGCCCAGGGTGGGGTCCGGCCGCGGGCCGGGCGCCTCCGGTGAGGGTCCGAGGTCGCGCACCAGCTCGGCCACGAGCGCGGTCCACCCGGTCTGGTGGGAGGCGCCGAGTCCGCTCCCGTCCTCGCCGTGGAAATACTCGTAGAAGAGGAGCAGGTCCTCGTCGCCCTGGGCGACCGGGGCCCTCCGGCAGGGGCGGCGGCCGGTCGAGTCGGCCAGGAAGAGCCGCGTCACCCGGCGGGTGAGCTCGTCGGCCACCTCGCCGAGCGAGAGCTTGCGCCCCGAGCGCGTCGGGCACTCCACCCGGAAGGCCGGGCCGTAGAAGCGGTGGAACCTGCGCAGGGCCTCGATGAGGAGGACGTTGAGCGGCATCCACACCGGGCCCCGCCAGTTGGAGTTGCCCCCGAAGAGCCCGCTCGAGGACTCGCCCGGCTCGTAGCGCACCTCGAAAGAGTGGCCGTCGAGCCCGAGCACGTAGGGCTCGCGCTCGTGCGCCTTGGAGAGCGAGCGCACCCCGTAGGGCGAGAGGAACTCCTCCTCGTCCAGCATGCGGGCGAGGAGCGCCTTCATGCGGTGGGCCCGCAGGAGCGAGAACAGGCGGCGCTCGCCGCCGCCCTTCTCCATGAAGCGGGAGACCTGCCGGGCGAGGTCCGGCCGGTAGCGGAGGAACCAGCCCATGCGGCGGACGAAGTCCGGGTGGCGCGCGAGCGTGTCGGGGTCGACCACCAGCACCGCCAGGAGCGGGATGAGGCCCACGAGCGATCGCACCCGCAGGGGCTCGACCCGGCCGTCGGAGGTGCGCAGGGCGTCGTAGAAGAACTGGTCCCCCTCGTGCCAGAGCCCCACCCCCTTCCCGCCGAGGTCGTTGAGGGCGCCGGCGATGTAGAGGAAGTGCTCGAAGAACTTGGTGGCCAGGTCCTCGTAGATGGGCTCCTCGCGGGCGAGCTCGAGCGCGATGCGCAAGAGGTCCAGGCAGTATCCCGCCATCCAGGCGGTGCCGTCGGCCTGCTCGATGACCGCGCCCTGCGGGAGCGGCTCCGAGCGGTTGAAGACCCCGATGTTGTCGAGGCCGAGGAAGCCGCCCTGGAAGACGTTCAGCCCTTCGCGGTCCTCGCGGTTCACCCACCAGGTGAAGTTGAGGAGGAGCTTCAGGAAGACGCGCTCCAGGAACGGGCGGTCGGCGCGTCCGCTCACCTCGCGGTCGATCTCGTAGACCCGGAAGGCCGCCCAGGCGTGGACGGGGGGGTTCACGTCGGAGAGCTGCCACTCGTAGGCCGGGAGCTGGCCGTTCGGGTGCATGAACCACTCGCGGGTGAAGAGCAGGAGCTGCTCCTTCGCGAAGGTGGGGTCGGCCCGGGCCAGGGCCACGCACTGGAAGGCGGTGTCCCAGGCGGCGAACCAGGGGTACTCCCAGCCGTCCGGGACGCACAGCACGTCGGCGCTGTTGAGGTGCTCCCAGCCGCGGTTGCGCCGGGTGGCGTGGCCTTGGGGCGGCCTGGGCTGGCCGGGGTCGCCCTTCTGCCAGAGCGAAACGTCCCAGTGGTAGAAGACGCGGTTGTGGCAGAGCCCGGCCAGGGCCTGCCGCTGCACGCGGCGGGCGTCCGGGTCCTCGGGCCGCGCGGCGAGCCCGCGGTGGAATGCGTCCGCCTCGGCGCGCCGCAGGGCCACCACCCGGTCGAACTCGGAGAAGGGCTCGGGCGACCAGGCGCGGGCGAGGCGCGCGCGGACCACCACCTCCGCGCCGGCTTCCACCTCGACGGAGAACCAGGCGCCGGCCTTGGTCCCCACTCGCTCCGGGTTCACCGCGGAGACCGCGCCCTCGACCACCCGCGCCGAGAGGCCGTCCTTGAAGTACCCGGCCTGCTCGAGGCCGAAGAGGCGGGGGTTGGTCTCGTTCTCGCAGAAGAGCCAGGAGGGCGCCCCCTCCACCTGCAGCACGAAGGCGCCCAGGGTGGCGTGGCGGGCGACGAGCGAGCCGTCGGCGGCGAGGGCGAGGCGCGGGCGCCGCTCGGGATGGCCCCAGGACCAGGTGTTGCGGAACCAGGCCAAGGGCAGGAGGTGGAGGGGCGCCCGGTCCGGGCCGCGGTTCAGGGCCGAGACCCGGAACAGGATCTCCTCCGGGGCGGCCTTGGCGTGCTCGACGGTCACGTCGAAATAGCGCCCGCCCTCGAAGATGCCGGTCTCCTCGAGCTCGAACTCGGGGGCGCCCCGGCCGCGGCGCCTCGCCTCCTCGCGCAGGCGCTCGTAGGGGAAGGGGCGCTGCGGGTAGCGGTAGAGCACGCGGGCGTAGGCATGGCTGGGGAGGGCGTCGACGAGGTGGTAGACCTCCTTCAGGTCCTCCCCGTGGTTCCCCTCCTCGCCGGAGAGCCCGAAGAGGCGCTCCTTCAGGAGAGGATCGACGCCGTTCCAGAGCGCGAGCGCCAGGCACAGCCGCTGCTCGTCGTCGCACAGGCCGCACAGCCCGTCCTCGCTCCAGCGGTAGGCGCGCGCGGCGGCGTCCTCGAAGGTGAAGGAGCTCCAGGCGCGGTCGTCGGCGCTGTAGTCCTCGCGCACCGTGCCCCAGGCCCGGAGCGCGAGGTAGGGCCCGAAGCGGCGCCAGGGCGCGAGGCCCCGGTCGGCGGCCTCGAGGCGGGCGCGCTCGGGATCCTCGGGCATCGCGGGCGCGCTCATCCTCCGGGAGCGGGCGGAGCCGCGGGAGGCCTCCCGAGGAGGGCCGCCGCCGGCGCGTCGAGGAAGAAGGCGAGCTCGCCCCCCTTGGGCCGCACGCGGGCCGCCGGGAGGAGGGGCCCCTCGCCCAGGAGCACCTCTCTCACCCGCTCGGCCTTCTCGGCCCCCGAGACGAGGAAGACCACCGCCCGCGCCGCATTGAGGACGTCGAGGGCGAGGGTGATGCGGTGGGTGCGCAGCCGCTCCACGTAGGGGGCGAGGACCAGCCGTCCGTGCGCCTCGAGGGCCTCCGAGCCGGGGAAGAGCGAGGCGGTGTGGCCGTCCTGGCCGAGGCCGAGCAGGACGAGGTCGAAGGCCGGCAGCGCCCCCGGCGAGAGCCCGAAGGCGCTGCGCAGCTCGCGCTCGTAGTCGGCGGCCACCGCGGCGGCGTCGGTGTCCTCGGCCCGGATCCGGTGGACGTGCTCGGGGCGGACCGGCACCCGGGAGAGGAGGGCGGCGCGGGCCATGCCGTAGTTCGACTCGGGGTCGTCGGGGTGGACGTGCCGCTCGTCGCCGAAGAAGACCTGGGTGCGGTCCCAGGGCACCCGGGCGAAGAACGGGGCGCGCGGGTCGGCGAGCAGCTGGTAGAGCCGGCGCGGGGTGGCGCCGCCGGCGAGGGCGATGAAGAAGTGGCCTCGGGCGGCCACCGCGGCCTCGGCCCTCCTCGCCACCTCCTCGGCGGCGAGCCGCATGAGCGCCCCGGCGTCGGGGGCGACCCGGACCTCGTTCATGCCGGGTTCACCCACTTGCGGCCCTCCTTGCGCAAGAGGTCGTCGGCGCTCGCCGGGCCCCAGGTGCCGGCGGCGTAGTTGGGGAAGTCGCGGGCGGGCAGGCTCGCCCACAGGTCGAGGATGGGGGTGGCGATGCGCCAGGCCGCCTCGACGTTGTCCCAGCGGTGGAAGAGGGTGGTGTCGCCGCTCATGCAGTCGTAGAGGAGCCGCTCGTACCCGGTGGCCGGGGGGGTGGGGCCGAAGTCCCCGTAGTCGAAGCGCAGGTTCACGTCGGCGAGCCGGATGCTCTGGCCGGGGATCTTGGCCTTCATGCGGAGCGCGATGCCCTCGTCGGGCTGGATGCGCATCTCCAGGCGGTTCTGGTCGATGGCTTCCACCCCCGCCCCGCGGAAGAGCATGAGGGGCGGGCTCTTGAACTCGATGGCGATGAGGGTCTCGCGCCGGGCGAGCCTCTTGCCCGAGCGTACGTAGAAGGGGACCCCGGCCCAGCGCCAGTTGTCCACCTGGAGCTTCAAGGCGGCGTAGGTGTCGGTCTTGGAGCTCGAGGCCACCCCCGGCTCCTGCCGGTAGGCGGGGACGCGCGCGCCGTCGATGGTGCCCTCGCCGTACTGGCCGCGCACGGTGTTGGCCAGGATCTCCTCGGGCTGCATGGGTCGGATGGCGTCGAGCACCTTCACCTTCTCGTTGCGGACCGCCTCGGCCGCCAGGGTGGAGGGCGGCTCCATGGCCACCAGGGTGAGGAGCTGGAAGATGTGGTTCTGGACGATGTCGCGCAGGACCCCGGCCCGCTCGTAGTAGGCGCCGCGCCCCTCCACCCCCAGCTCCTCGGCCACCGTGATCTGGACGTGGTCGACGTAGCGGCGGTTCCAGATGGGCTCGAAGAGCCCGTTGGCGAAGCGGAAGACCAGGATGTTCTGCACCGTCTCCTTGCCGAGGTAGTGGTCGATGCGGAAGAGCTGGCGCTCCTTCAGGACGCGGGTGAGCTCCTCGTTGAGGGTGCGGGCGCTGTCGAGGTCGTGCCCGAAGGGCTTCTCCACGATCACCCGGCGCCAGCGCTGGTCGTCCTCGCGGACGAGCCCGGCCTCGCCGAGCCGCCGAACCAGCGGCCCGAAGGCGTCGGGCGGGGTGGCGAGGTAGAAGAGCGCGTTCCCGCCGGTGTCGTGCTCCCGGTCGAGCTCGGCGAGGCGCTCGCCGAGCTTCTCGTAGGTCTGCGGCTGCTCGAGGTCGCCCGAGACGCAGTGCAGCCGGGCCCGGAAGTCGGCCCACATCGCGGCGTCGAGCGGGCTCGTGGCGAACTCGCGGATCTCCTGGCTCATGAGCTCGCGAAAGGCCTCGTCGTCCATGTTCCTCCGGACGACGCCGACGAGCGCGAAGTTCTTCGGCAAGAGCCCGTTCAGCCGCAGGTTGTAGAGCGAGGGGAGGAGCTTGCGCTTCGTGAGATCGCCGGTGGCCCCGAAGATGACGATGGCGCAGGGATCGCCTGGGCATTCCATGCCTGGCGGGCAGTCGACCATGACCTACACCTCCTGGGGGATACCCGGGGCGGCCGGCCGATGCGCCGCTCGGTCGTCCGGGGGGCCCTCCCTCGATCTGCTCCCCGGGCGCCCATCGCGCAGCGAGAAAAGCTGGGGAGG
>DATJVF010000137.1:0-7529 GCA_035501995.1 Anaeromyxobacteraceae bacterium | reverse complement strand
GAGGTGGACTGGCCGTAGCCGCCGCCGGCGCGGGCGCGGTCCTCGCGCTGCTGCTTGCTCCCCACCGGGTCGCTGTCCAGGTTCTGGAGGTTGCGCTCCATCTGGTCGGGCAGGTGCGCACCGAGACCTTCGACGCCGCCGGCGCGGACCTCGTCCTGAACGACCTCCTCGCCGACATCGAGCGGCAGGGCCCGCGGGTGACCCTGCTCTCCTTCATCTGCGTGTGCCTGCTCATCCTCTTCTTCTTCCGCACCTGGAAGCGCAGCGCCATGCTGCTCACCTCGCTCACCATCGGGGTGGTGATGATGGCGGCGGTGGCCACCGTCGCCCACCTCAAGATCAACCCCTTCGACTTCATCGTCTACCCCATCACCTTCGGGATCGCCGTCGACTACGGGGCCAACGTCCTCTCGCGCATGGGGATGCGCCGGGCCCTCATCCCGGCGGTGGCGGAGGTCGGTCCGGCGGTGGCCCTCTGTTCCTGGACCACCATCGTCGGCTACGGATCGCTCATCATCTCGGTGAACCGAGCCCTGCGCTCCTTCGGCTGGTACGCCATGCTGGGCGAGTTCACCACCCTCATCACCGCGCTCACCCTCCTCCCGGCGCTCGCCTCCCTGGTCCCGGCGAGCGCGTGGAAGGCGGCCCCGGGCGAGGTGCTGCCGGGCACGGACAGCGGCGGCGAGGAGGAGCGCCCGGCCGATCCGCGGGCCGAGCCAGCCTTGGCGGACGAGGAGCTCGCCCCGCCTCCGCACCGCCGCGAGGGGTAGCACCCCTCAGGGCGGCGGGGGCTCGCCGGGCCCGGCCCGCCGGTAGACCACCGCCCCGGCCGGCTGCCCGACCGGGCGGTAGTGCCGGGCCACGTAGCTCTCGAGGGCCGGCACCTTCCCGAGCGGGAAGAGCGACCAGCGGTGCACGTCGGCCGGGGAGGTGTCGAGCACGATGGCCGGCTGGTTCGCCCGGAGATCGGCGAGGGCGAGCGCGATGTCGCGTTCGGAGCGGTAGGGCCGAAAGTCGAAGCCCTCCGGGAGGTGGAGCGGGTCGAAGTCCCCCACCAGCGGGGTGGTCCGCATGTAGCGGGTGCCGGGCAGGCGGTCGGCCAGGCAGTAGATGGCCGAGTAGTCGCCCCACATGAAGACGCGCTCGTCGGGCGAGGTGTGGCGGTCGAGCCAGGCGGCGATGGCGCGGGCCTTCTGGTCCTGCCCGGGGTATTCCCCCGAGAGCGCGCGGTGGAGGGTGAAGGCCAGGTTGGCCGCGGGGGCCGCGAGCGCGAAGGCGAGGAGGAGGGCGCGCCGCGGTCGCGAGAGGTCCCGGTATCCCCGGGCGAGCCGGGCCAGTTGCGGCGCGCCGAGGAGCGCCAGCGGCGGCACGAACTGCAGGAAGTAGTGCTCGTAGAAGCGCCTCCCGATGCACACCGGCAGCACGGTGAGCCCGAGGAGCAGGAGGAGCCCGCGCTCGAACCCGTCGGCCGGGTGGCGCGCCTGCCTGAGCGCGAGCCACCAGGCGAAGGCGGTGGCGAGGAGCGCGACCGCGATGGAGGGGAGGACGGCTTTGAGCGAGATGGTCGGGGCTGAGGAGATCTGGAAGAGGTTGCGCCTCACCACCCAGTCGAGCGCGCCCTCGAAGAAGCCGCCCAGGGCGCACACCAACCCGGTGGCCAGCCAGGGCAAGGCGAAGCCGGCCGAGAGGGTGGCGGTGCGGGCGAGGGCTCTTCGGCGCGACCCGGGCGGCCCGGCCCGGAGGGCCGGCGCGCCGGCGGCGAGGACGAAGGCCGGCCAGAGGATGCCGGCCTGCAGCTTGAAGAGCGAGGCGAGCGCCGCCAGGACGCCGGCCGCCAGGTCGTAGCCGCGCCGCCGCTCGCGCTCGGCGCGGGCGAGGGCGTAGAGGGCGGCGGCGGCCGGCAGGTTCATCAGGATCTCGGCGTTCACCGACGGCCCCTCGCAGAGCCCGGCGGCGAGGGCGAGCCAGGCCGCCGCGATGCCGACCACCTCGTCGCCGGTGCGGTAGAGGGCGGTCGCCCGCAGGACGAGGGCGGTCAGGAGCACCGCGAGGACCCCGAGGAGCGGCACCGCCAGGAGGCGGTGGTGGAGGGCGACGAGGTCGGCCGCGTAGTAGGCGAGGTAGGTGAGCGGCGGCTTGATGTCGGCCACCCCCACGTAAGGCAGGGCGTGCGCCCGCACCATGCGGCCGAAGAGCCAGAAGTCGCACTCGTCCAGGTTGGCGAGGCCCACCGCGAAGCCGGGCAGCCGCAGGACCACCACCGCGGCCGCCAGTGCGGCGAGGGCCCAGCGACCGAAGAAGAGCGGCTGCGTCCGGTCGGTGGCCAAGGGGGCCTCTTCAGCGGAGGAGCGCGCCGGCCGCCCGGCCGGAGGGACCGCTTCCGGCCGAGGGCGGGCCGAGGTCGTCGGGCGCGGGCGACCTCGGCGCGAGCGCGGGGTTGAAGCGGTCGCGCCCCGCCCGCAGGCGGCGCAGCCCGAGGAGCATGCGGAGCGGATCGAGGAAGAAGCGCACCTTCGAGCCGCCCGGGTCCGACCAGTCGATCGGCTCCTCGCGCATGCGGGCCCCCACGGCCTTGAGGGCGAAGAGGACCTCGAGGTCGAGCAGCCAGCCGCGCTCGCGCAAGAGGCCGAGGCACGGGCGCAGCAAGGCCGCCCTGAACAGCTTCACGCCGCACTGCGTGTCGTAGAAGCCGAGGCCGAGGGTGTGCTCGGTGAGGGTGGCGAAGACGCGGCCCTGCAGGTGGCGGAAGGTGCTGCGGCGGATGGTCCTGCCGGCCATGAGGATGCGCGCGCCGGCCAGGACGTCGGCGTCGTCCCCGAGCAGGCCGACGAGGCGCCAGAACTCGCGGGCCGGGACCGCACCGTCCGCGTCGAGGAAGCCGAGCCAGCGCGAGCCCGGGTCGGCCTGCGCCAGGCCGAGCCGGATGGCCTGGCCCTTGCCGCCGTTCTCTTCCGCCTCCCAGAGCCGCACCGCGTGGGCGGAGCCGGCGCGCGCCAGGGCGGCCGCCGCCGCCGCCACGCTCTCGCGGTGCCTCGCGCGGTGGGGGGGCGAGCTGCCGTCGTCCACCACCACGAACTCGACCGGGGTCGCCTCCCGCTCGAGGCCGAGCCGCGCGAGCTCGGCGAGGAAGGGGGGCAGGCGGGCGCCCTCGTTGAAGGCAGGGATAACCACGCTCGCACAGAACTGCTGCAAGCGGCCATGAGTATCCGGGATAGGTCCCCAGGGTCAACGGGTTTCGGGGCGTCCCCCGGCCCGCGCTCCCCCCGGGGGGCGGCCTGCGATCTCGCGCCCGGGGAAGGTAGAGTTCGCTTGGCCCACGCCGGCAGGGCCGTGCGGGCGCGCGGCCTCACGCGTCCGGCGGACCGTAGAGAGACCCTCGGCCCGGCGCGGTGGGAGGGCGCATGCGGGACGAGAGCTCGGGCAGCCTCTTCGGCGAGCAGGACCTCCACCTTTTCAACGAAGGCACGCACCGGCGGGCGTACCGGGTGCTCGGCTCGCACCCCTGCACGCTCGAGGGGGCGAAGGGGGTCGCCTTCGCCGTCTGGGCCCCCAACGCGGAGAGCGTGGGCGTCATCGGCGAGTTCCAGGGCTGGAAGGCCCCGGGCCAGCCGATGCGGCAGATCGGGAGCTCGGGTATCTGGACCGCCTTCTGCCCGGGCCTCGAGAGCGGCGCGGTCTACAAGTACCACCTGCGTTCCCGCCAGCGCGGCTACGAGGTGGACAAGGCCGACCCCTTCGCGCGGCGCCACGAGGTGCCGCCCCACACCGGCTCGGTGGTATGGGACACGAGCTACGCCTGGGGCGACGCCGCCTGGATGAAGGCCCGCAAGGGCCGCCAGGGGTTAAGGAGCCCCATGTCCATCTACGAGATCCACCTGGGGTCGTGGCGGCGCGGGCCCGAGGCGCCCGAGCGCCTGCTCTCCTACCGCGAGCTCGCCCCGCTCCTCGCCGACTACGCGAGCGACATGGGATTCACCCACGTCGAGTTCCTGCCGGTGATGGAGCACCCCTTCTATGCCTCGTGGGGCTACCAGACCACCGGGTATTTCGCCCCCACGAGCCGCTACGGCTCTCCCCAGGACTTCATGTTCCTCGTCGACACCCTGCACCAGCGCGGGATCGGCGTCATCCTCGACTGGGTCCCGGCCCATTTCCCGACCGACGAGCACGGCCTCGCCTACTTCGACGGCACCCACCTCTACGAGCACGCCGACCGGCGCCTCGGCCACCACCCGGACTGGGACACCTTCGTCTTCAACTACGGCCGCCACGAGGTGCGCAGCTTCCTCATCTCGAGCGCCATGTGCTGGCTCGACCTCTACCACGTGGACGGCCTGCGCCTCGACGCGGTGGCCTCCATGCTCTACCTCGACTACTCGCGCCGGCCGGGGGAGTGGATCCCCAACGTCCACGGGGGGCGGGAGAACCTCGACGCCATCGCCTTCCTGCGCCGCCTCAACGAGGACGTCTACCGCGAGTACCCCGACGTCGAGACCTTTGCCGAGGAGTCCACCGCCTGGCCGATGGTGTCGCGGCCGCTCTACGTGGGCGGCCTGGGCTTCGGCTTCAAGTGGGACATGGGCTGGATGCACGACACGCTCGACTACCTGGCCCACGATCCCATCCACCGCCGCTACCACCACAACGCCCTCACCTTCCGCAGCATGTACGCGCTCTCCGAGAACTTCGTCCTGCCGCTCTCCCACGACGAGGTGGTCCACGGGAAGGGCTCCCTGCTCGACAAGATGGCCGGCCGGGACCGGGAGAAGTTCGCCTCCCTGCGCCTGCTCTTCGGCTACATGTACGCACAGACCGGCAAGAAGCTGCTCTTCATGGGCGGCGAGTTCGCCCAGGGCCGCGAGTGGAGCCACGAGCGGAGCCTCGACTGGCACCTCCTCGGCGAGGGACGCCACAGCGGCGTGCAGGCCTGGGTGCGAGACTTGAACCGGTTCCTCGGCGCCGAGCCGGCGCTCTCCCGGCGCGACTGCGCCGCGGGGGGCTTCGAGTGGGTCGACTGCAACGACACCGAGAACAGCGTGGTGGCGCTGTTGCGCTTCGGGGAGGCGGGCGACCGGCCGATCCTGGTGGTCCTGAACTTCACCCCGGTGCCGCGCGCCGGTTACCGGTTGGGCGTCCCGTTCGCCGGCTACTGGCGCGAGCTCCTCAACAGCGACGCCCTCGCCTACGGCGGCGACGGCTGGGGGAACCTGGGCGGCGTCGACGCCGCGCCCTTCCCCTACCACGGCCGGCCGGCCTCGATCTCGCTCACCTTGCCGCCGCTCGGGGCCCTCTTCCTGGCGCCCGAGCCAGGGTAGCCGGCCCTCGGGGCGCCCGGGCGAGCCCGGTCTCCCGCCGGGGCTCGCGAGGCCACCCACCGCCGAGCCATTCTCTGCTATGCGTCTATCCCGCTTCTCATGAGCCTCCTCGCCCCAGCCGCCTGCCGCGCCGAACGCCCGCTCCTCGCCCTCGGCGGGGTGGCCTGCGCCGGCCGCGGCACCCGGGGGGCGGGGCGGGGAAACAGGGCCTTCGCTCCCGGGAGAGGACAGGATGCGCAGTGAGCACGCACCGCCCTCGCCGCCGCCGAGGCCCGACCTCTCGGTGGTCATCCCGGTCTACAACGAGGAGGCGAACGTCGAGCCGCTCCTCGAGGAGCTCTCCCGCGCGCTCGCGGACCTCGGGCGCAGCTTCGAGGTGATCTGCGTCGACGACGGGAGCAGCGACGGCACCTTCGCGGCGCTCTCGCGCGGGACGCGGGCCCTGAGGGAGATGCGCCTCATCCGCTTCCGCCGCAACTTCGGCCAGACCGCCGCCATGTCGGCGGGGATCGAGGCGGCGCGCGGAAAGATCATCGTGCCCATGGACGCCGATCTCCAGAACGATCCGGCCGACATCCGCCGGCTCCTCGACGAGCTCGAGCGGGGGCACGACGTGGTGAGCGGCTGGCGCAAGGAGCGCAAGGACCTGGAGTTCGGCCGCAAGCTGCCCTCGCGCATCGCCAACGGGCTCATCAGCGCGGTCTCGGGGGTGCGGCTCCACGACTACGGCTGCTCGCTAAAGGCCTACCGCCGCGAGGTCCTGGAGGGGGTGCGACTCTACGGCGAGATGCACCGCTTCATCCCCATCTACGCCAGCTGGCAGGGTGCCCGGGTGACCGAGCTCGTGGTGAACCACCGCCCCCGCCGCGCCGGCCGCTCCAAGTATGGCCTCGGCCGCACCCTCAAGGTGCTGCTCGACCTCATGGTGGTGAAGTTCCTGGCGAGCTACCTGAGCCGCCCCATCTACCTGTTCGGCGGGGCGGGCCTGGTGGCCTTCCTCGGCGCGCTCGTCTCGCTCTCGGCGGCCCTGTTCTACAAGCTGAGCGGGCAGAAGGACCTCGTGGAGACGCCGCTGCCCCTGCTCTCGGTGGCCTTCGGCCTCTCGGGCGTGGTGTGCCTGCTCATGGGGCTCCTCGCCGAGATGATCGTTCGCACCTACTACGAGTCGCAGGGGAAGCGGCCCTACCTCATCGCCGAGGAGCTCCCCCTGCGCGGGCCGGACGGGGCCGGAGAGCCGGAGCGGGATCGATGAGCGCCGGGCGCCGCCGGCCGCGGGGGCCGGGCTGATGTGCGGGATCGCCGGCGAGATCCGGCTCGGGGGCGGCGCGGACGCCGAGGCGGCGCGGCGGATGGCCGATGCGCTGAGGCACCGGGGCCCGGACGCCTCCGGGCTCTTCGTCGACGGCCTGGCCGCCCTCGCGCACCGCCGGCTCTCCATCCTCGACCTCGAGGGGGGCGCCCAGCCCATGGAGCGCGAGGGGTGCGTCCTCTCCTTCAACGGCGAGGCCTACCGGTTCGAGGAGCTGCGCCGGGTCCTCGCCGGGCGCGGCCACACCTTCAGGACCCGCAGCGACACCGAGGTGGTCCTGCGCGCCTACCTCGAGTGGGGTGAGGACTTCGTCGAGCGGGTGGACGGGATGTTCGCGCTCGCCCTCTACGACGCCCGGGCGCGCAAGCTCCTCCTCGCCCGCGATCGCCTGGGGAAGAAGCCCCTCTACTACGCGCTCACCCGCGGTCCTCACCTCGTGACCGACCCCCCCCGCCCCGGGCGTCCGGAGGTGGGCCCCGACGGCCTGGTCTTCGCCTCCGAGCTCAAGGCCTTCGCCGCCCACGGGGGGGTGCCCCGCGACCTCGACCCCGAGGCGCTGGTGCGCTACCTGGCGGTGGAATACGTGCCCGCTCCCCGCAGCATCCACCGGGGTATCTTCAAGCTGCCGGCGGCGCACCTCGCCGTGCTCGACGAGCGCTCGTTCCGGCTGCGTCGCTACTGGGAGCTGCCCGTCCCGGCCGAGGGCGAGCCGCCGCCGCAGGAGGAGGCCGCCGGCGAGCTCCTCCGGCGCCTCGAGGGGGCGGTGGCGCGGCGCCTGGTGGCCGACGTCCCGGTGGGCGTCTTCCTCTCCGGAGGCATCGACTCGACCGCCATCGCCGCCCTGGCGGCGCGGCACAAACAGCCGCTCGAGACCTTCGCCATCGGCTTCGAAGAGGATTCCTTCG
>DATJVF010000136.1:0-6191 GCA_035501995.1 Anaeromyxobacteraceae bacterium | reverse complement strand
TGCGAGGCGGTCGGCCTGAAGGTGCAGCGCCTGTTCCGGCCGGAGTTCGGGGGGGTCTCGGTGGCCGGGCTCAGGCCGGGCGCCTTTCGGGAGCTCTCCCCCGACGAGGTGGCCTCCCTCAGGCGGGCCACCCTCAAGCAGGGCTCGGGATCCGACGCGGTCCGGCCGCGGCCCGCGCTCCCCCGGGCGGCCCGGCGCCACGGCCACGGCCCGCCGCCGGCACCGGGCGACGCGCCCCCGCCCCGGCCGGCGAGGCGGCCGCGCGGCCCAGCCCGCCGCCGTCGGCCGCGGAGCACCTAGCCGGCGCGGGCCTCCGGAGGCGAGAGCGGTGCCGGCGCCACCGGGCCCGCCACCCGCGGGAGCTCGAACCAGAAGGTGGAGCCGCGCCCGAGCTCCGAGCGCACGCCCACCTGGCCCCCGTGCGCCTCGCAGAGGCGCCTCACGGTGGCGAGGCCCAGGCCGAGGCCGTCCCGCCCGTGGGTGGGACCCCGCACGTAGGGCAGGAAGATGTCGCCCAGCGCATCGGGCGGGACGCCAGGGCCGGTGTCCTCCACCTCCACGCGGACGAAGGTCCCCGCCTCCCTGGCGCGCAACCGGATCCGCCGCTCCGGGCTGTCGCCCATGTACTTGAGCGCGTTCTGCATGAGGTTCGAGAGGACGCTCGTCAGCACCCCCGCGCTGCAGCCCGTGTGGCAGGCCGCCACCCCCTCGACGCACAGGTCGATCCCGGCGCGCTCGGCGGCGGGGCGCAGGCTGGCGGTCACGTCCTCGATGACGCTGCGCAGGTCGCTTCTCGCTCCCGGCGCCGGCCGCGCCCCGGCGCGCGCGAACTGGAGGAGGTCGTCGATGATGGTGCGGATGCGCAAGAGGTTGCGCAGGGCGCGCTCGAGGTGCTCGCGGGCGCGCGCCTCCTGCAGGTCGCGCTTCTGCGCCAGCGCGAGCGACATCTGCGTCGCCGAGACGGGGTTCAGGATGTCGTGGGCCGCCCGGCTCGCGAACTCCTCCAGCTCCCGCGCCCTCGAGGCCTGGAGCGCCGCGTGCTCCTCGACGAGGTCGCCGTAGCGCCGGACCTGCCGCCGCACGAGGAGACCCGCCAGCACCGCGAACACGAGGCACATCGCGTTGAGCGCGTAACCGACCCGGGTGGCGTCGCGCCGCACCGCCTTGATGCGAAGGGCCAGGTCGCGTCCGGCCTGGGCGTTGACCTCGATGGCGCGCGCCGAGGCACCGGAGACCCGGTCGGCGGCCGCCAGGGCCCGGCCGAGGTCGGTGCGCGCCGCGACGAGCGCACCGGCCTCGTACTCGCCGAGGACCCGCTCGACCGCGCCGTTGAAGGCGGTGAGGGCGCCGTTGAGCTCGCGCCAGGAGGGCTTCTCCCCCGGCGAGGTGGGCAAGGCCAGGTAGGCGTTGGCCGATCCGTTGAGCTGCTCGAGGGCCGCCTCGACGGCCGCCTGGTCCTTCACCCCGCCCTCGGCGAGCGCGCTCCCGAGGAGGAACTCGATGTGGCGCACCTCGGTGCGCAGGGCGGCGAGGTGCTCGATGGCCGGAGCCGAGTCGAAGGCGATGGCGTCGGAGTCGGAGTCGATCCGGCCCATGGCGCTCTCGGTGAACGCGTTGGCGACCATGAACGAGACCGCCACCAGGAGGAAGGCTCCGAGCAAGAAGCGCTGGTCGAGCGGGGTGGGCGGGGCGGGGACCCGGTCGCGCCCTTCGCCCGGCCGGCCCCACTGCCCGGACGCGGCGGGACTCGCCGACCCCTCCGAAGGACGGCGAGGTCTTCCCCCCCGTAGACCTTGCACCCATCGCAGGGGCCGGTCGAGATCCATGCGCTGTCGAGATAGCGGGCCGCCGGCGCCGCGACGACACCCGCTCGGTCCCCACCGGGCAGGCGCCTCACGGCCCCCCCCGAGGTCGAGGCTTGCGTGCCGGGGGCCCCCCGTCGGAGCATGGGGGGTGCCCTTCTGGCGCCGCGTCGCCGCCCTCGCGCTCCTCCTCCTCGCCTGCCGCTCGCGCGACGCGGGCCCCTCATCGAGGCCCGAGCAGAGGGCGGCCGCCGTCTCCCGACTCGCTGGCTCGCGGGACGAGGCCGACCTCCCGGCCCTCTTGGTGGCCGAGGAGGACCCGAGCCCCCTCGTACGCAAGGCCGCGGCCGGCGCCTTCGCCGCCCGCGGCGGCCCGGCCTCCATCGAGGCCCTGGGCAAGCTCGTCAGCGATCCCGATCCGGAGGTGGCCGGGGCGGCCGCGCGCGCTCTCTCGGCACTGCCCTCCGAGCAGCGTGCGCGCGAGCTGCTCGCCGGGGCCTACCCGAACGGGGGTCCGGCGGCGCGCGCCGAGATCGCGAGTGCCATCGAGGCCGTCGGCGGGTCCTTGCGGGAGGCGGTCGAGGACGAGGCGCGGGTCCTGTGGGACCGCAACGTGGCGGCGCTCGCAAACGGCACCCCGACCGAGCGCGCCGGCGCCGCCGAGGAGCTCGGCCGGAGCGGGCGCGCCGAGGCGGTGAAGCTCCTCCTGCCACTCGTCGATTCCGACGCCGAGGAGGAACCGCGGGTGGCCGTCGCCGCCGCGCGCGCCCTGGGCGCGGTGGGCGACGACAGCGCGCGGGCGGCCCTGGAGGCCCT
The DNA here is from genome assembly GCA_035501995.1 of Anaeromyxobacteraceae bacterium. Lineage (GTDB taxonomy): Bacteria > Myxococcota > Myxococcia > Myxococcales > Anaeromyxobacteraceae > Anaeromyxobacter_A. The sequence goes on along the minus strand of DATJVF010000136.1, from coordinate 3,573 downwards.
CCTCAAGGACGGGCCGGACGCCGAGCGCGTGGAGGCCGCCGCCGAGGCGCTCGGGACCCTCGGCGACCCGGACGCCGCTACGGCCCTCGCCACGGTTGGCGAGAGCGGGCCGGCCCGGTTGGCGCGCGCGGCCGTGGAGGCCCTCGTCGCGCTCCCCCGGGCCCCCGAGGTGGGCCTCGCCCTGTGCCAGGTGGCGCTCCACACCCGCGAGGCCTCCCTGGCGGCCCGCGCGGCCTTCCAGGCGCGGGCCCGCGAGAGCGAGTGCCCCGAGCAGCCCCTCCTCTCGCACCTTTCCGGCCAGGGTGCCGAGTCGGTGGCGGCGCTCGCCGCCCTGGGGCAGCTCAGGCTCTCCCCCGAGCCAGCCGAGCAGGCGTCGCGGCGCATGGAGCAGCTGCTCGCCGCGCCGGACCCGGGCGTGCGCGCCGAGGCGGCCCGCTCCCTCGGGCGGCTCGGGATCGCGAGGGCCGCGCCGGCGCTCCTGCGGCGCGCCTCCGAGCTCCGCGACCGCCTCGAACGGGCCCGCGGCGGCGCGGATTCCGGCGCGCCACCCGAACTCGAGGAGGAGCTCGGGGCCGTCCTCTCGGCCCTCTCCAGGCTCAACGCCCCGGAGGCCGGCGCCCTCGCCCGGGCGCGGCTCGGCGACCCCTCCGCGCGCCTGCGCGCCGCGGCCGTCGACGCGCTCGGAGCGCTCGGCGCCGAGAACGCTGGCGCCATCGGCGCCGGCCTCCTCGACCCGGACCCGAGGGTCTTCGCGGCCTCCGCCGAGGCGCTCGGACGGATCGGCCCGGCGGCGGTGCCGGCCCTTTCGGCCGCGGCGGCCAAGTTCAACCGCGAGGATCCGGAGCGCTGCGGCGCCCTGGCCCGAGCGCTCGGCGAGACCGGATCCCCGGAGGCCGTTCCGGCGCTCGCCACGCTCGCCGAGGGGTCGGCCGCCGCCGCCGCCGCCACCGCGCTCGGGCGCATCGGTACCCAGGGCGCCACCGCCGCCCTCCTCACCCTGCTCGAGCGCCCGGACCCGGCCGGACGGCCCGAGGCCCTCGACGCGCTCGGCGGCCTCGCCGCCTCCGAGGCCGGGCCCCTGGCGACGAGCGAGCTCACGAACGATCGGCCCGAGGTGCGGGCGGCCGCCGCCCGGGCGCTGGGACGGATCCACTTCGAGCCGGCCGCCGGGCGGCTCGAGGCCCTGCGCGCGGACTACGATGGACAGGTCCGCCGGGCCGCGGTGGAGGCGCTCGCCCGGCTGCCGAGCAGGGCCGAGCGGCGCTGAGCCGTCAGGCGGACGGGGATGGGCCGCCCGGGCTCGCCGGGGTGAGCCCGCCGGGCGGGGCGGTCGTGGCGTGCACCGGTGGAGGCGCCGATGGAGGCTGCCCGAACCGGGTGCGCAAGACGACCCCGAACAGGAACAGCCAGGCGGCTACGAAGCACAGCGCGCCGAGCACGGGGATGGCCCCCACCGCCACCAGGGCCGCCGTGCCGAGCGCGATCTGCAGGACCGGCGCCCCGCGCTCGAAGCGGAAGGGCAAGGACCGCCCGATGAACATGGCCAGGGCCGCGAAGCCGAGGACCCAGACGGCGGCGAGCCCGAGGGCGAGCACGGCCACGAAGGGAATGCCCACCACGGTGACCACCAGCAAGAGGGCCACCACCGGGACGGCCAGGGTGCCGAGGATCCCGGTCAGCACCGCCTTGACGGGGGCGACGGCGAGGGCCCCCGCCACGGCGTCCACCCGCCGCGGCGCCACCACGTGCATGAGGAGCGCGAGCAAGAAGAGCACCGCGAACTCGCCCAGGGCGCTGCCGAGCTTCCACAGGTGAGACTCGTGCACCGCGTGCGGGCTCGACCCGAAGAGCGAGAGCACGCTGCCGAGCCCGGGGACGTTCACGCTCGTCTGCTCGCCGTCGACCTCGCCGCCGTCGTCGATGACGATCTTCCCCCCGATCGACACCGCGTCGCCCCGGATGCGCCCGCCGGGGGCCACGTGGAGGTCGCCCCCGACGGCCACCGCGTCGCCCAGCACGCTCGCGCCCGGGCCGACATCCACCGAGCCCCCCACCGCGGTGACCTCGTCGGCGGTCGAGCCCGGCGAGAGCCGGACGTTCCCGGAGAGCAGCACCACCTCGCCGGCCCTCTCGCCCGCGCCGATGACCTGGTCCCCGTGCAGGACGCGGTCGCCGCCCTTGTGGTGCTCCCCCTGAGCGGCGCGCGCAGCCTTCCGCTCGGCCTTGCGCAGACGCTTGCCGATCTCGTGGTCGACCGCCTCGTCCTTCGTGCCGTCGATGGAGAAGGTGAGGCCGCGCTTCCCGCCGCGGATGACGAGGCTCGGCCCTCCGGCCCGCTCCACCACCAGGACCTCCCCCTCGCGGCGGCCCACGAGGCCCGCCTGGGAGAGGATGGCCCGCAGGGCCTCCTCGACCGGCGCATCTCGGAAATGCCCGCTCACGCCCCCGCCGAGGCCGGGAGGGAAGACGAGTGAGAGCGAGCCCGCCTCCGCCACCTGCCGCAGGGCCTCCTCCACCGGTGCGTCGTCGAAGTCCCCGCTGAACCGCTTGCCGGACGGCTTGTCGAACCCGGTGAGGACCTTGGGCGCGCCCGCGGTCGCCTCGCCAGGGGCGATGGTGACGGTGTTGCCGTGACGGGTAGCGACGAGCGGGGTCCCGGAGAGCACCGCCTCGAGGGCCTCCTCCACCGGCGCCCCGCGCAGGGTGACCACGATCTCCTCCTCGCCGAGCCGCCCGGTGTTGGCGACGAGGTTCCAGCCCGCCGCCTCGGCGATCTTGCGCAGGGCGTCGTCCAGGGTCGGGTTCTCGACCAGGGTCACCGTCTTCCCAGACGACCTCGCGGGCCAGTCCCCGGCGCGGTGCGCGGGCTCTGGGCCAGGGGCCGGCGGGGTGGCGGCGAGGAGGAGGGCCAGGACGAGCGGCGGCATGCGGGATCTCCGGGCGCTTTAGCCGACCGCCTCGACCCGGCGCGGCACGAGGCGCGACAGGCCGAAGAGGAGCGGGAGGGCGAGCGCGATCAAGCCGAGCGCGAGCTCGAGGCGCAGGGCGCGCACGAGGGGCCCGAGCACGCTCGCGCCGAGCGCGAGCGTCCCGGCGAGCTCGCCGAGCTTGCCGAAGAGGCCGGAGAGGGCCGGGGCCCAGGCGTTGGCGCCGGCGAGGAGGAAGATGAGGGCCGCGATGGTTCCGCTCACGAGCAGGATGCCCACGGCCAGGCGCCGGTCCCACGATCGGGCCTCCTCCATCGCCTGGATGCGGCTCATGACCGCGTCGGTGAACTCCTCGGGCAGGGTCGGCCGATCGAGCTCGCCGAGCGCCTCGCAGAGGGCGCAGTAGGAGCGGACGAGCGCCCCGCACTCCGGACAGGCCGAGGCGTGCGCCTCGCAGGGGTTGCGCTTCCCGTCGGCGAGGGTGCCGTCGGCGAGCCCTTGAGCCTGCGCGTCCGAGAGATGGTCCGTCATGATGGTTCGGCCTCCGAGAGCACTTCGCGCAGGCGGGCGCGGGCGCGGTGGAGCCAGGTCATCACCGTCCCGATGGGCACCTCGAGGGTGGCCGCCATGTCCTTGTAGCTCATGT
>DATJVF010000135.1:0-2985 GCA_035501995.1 Anaeromyxobacteraceae bacterium | reverse complement strand
GGCGAGCAGGGTGGCGGCGCCTCCCGAAGGCCGCGCGGCTCGCGGAGCCCGTCCTCGAGGAGTCGGCCGGCGCCCGTCCGGCCTCCGCACGCGAAGTGAAGGGAGGACCATCATGGCATCCATTCGCGAAGTGGTCATCGTCGGGGCGGTCCGCACGCCCATCGGCTCTTTCCTGGGCACCCTCTCGGCCATCCCGGCGCCCAGGCTCGGCGCGGTGGCCATCCGCGAGGCGGTCCTGCGCGCGGGGGTGTCGCCCTCCAGCGTCGACGAGGTGATCATGGGCAACGTGCTGCAGGCCGGGCAGGGCCAGGCCCCCGCCCGGCAGGCGGCGCTCTACGCGGGGCTGCCGGACTCGACCCCCTGCTTCACCCTCAACAAGATGTGCGGCTCGGGCCTGAAGGCGGTCATGGTGGGAGCCCAGGCCATCGCGGCCGGCGAGGCGGAGGTGGTGGTGGCCGGCGGCATGGAGTCGATGTCCAACGCGCCCTACTACGCCATGAAGGCCCGCCAGGGCGCTCGGATGGGGCACGTCGAGCTCCTCGACGCCATGCTCACCGACGGGTTGCTCGACGCCTACGAGCACGTGCACATGGGGATCTGCGCCGAGGACACCGCCGCCCGCTTCGGCATCACCCGCCAGGCCCAGGACGACTACGCGGCCGTCTCCACCCGCCGGGCCATCGAGGCCCAGCAGAAGGGGTGGTTCAAGGCCGAGATCGTGCCGGTGGAGGTCGAGGGCAAGAAGGGCGAGAAGACGGCTGTGGCCGAGGACGAGGGGCCGAAGCTCGCCAAGCCCGACAAGATCCCCCTGCTCAAGCCGGCCTTCAAGAAGGACGGGACCGTCACTGCCGCCAACGCCTCCTCGATCAACGACGGGGCGGCGGTGGTGGTGCTCATGAGCGCCGAGCGGGCGCGCCGCGAGGAGCGGGCGGTGCTGGCGCGCCTCACCCACTTTGGCGGGGCGGCCCGCAAGCCGGCCGAGTTCACCATCGCCCCCGCCGACGCGGTGAAGCGGGTCCTCGAAAGGGCGCACCTCGCCGTGAAGGACATCGATCTGTGGGAGATCAACGAGGCCTTCGCGGTGGTGGCCCTCGCCAACAACCAGCTCCTCGGGCTCACCGGCGAGAACGTCAACGTGCGCGGCGGGGCGGTGGTACTCGGGCACCCCATCGGCGCGAGCGGGGCGCGCATCCTCGTGACCCTGCTCCACGCCATGCGGGACCTCGACAAGAAGCGCGGGCTCGCCGCCCTGTGCATCGGGGGTGGGGAGGCGGTGGCCGCGGTGGTGGAGCGGCCCTGAAGGACCGGGCCGGGCCCTCGACCGGCGGGCCTACGGGGCGGACCCCGGGTCCGCCCCGGCCCCCTTGCGCGGCGCGGGGGCCGCCGGCAGCGGGGGGAGGGCCTCGGGGCCCTCGCCGTGGCCGATGTGGTACTCGGCGATCTTGGCGTACATGGAGGACTTGCTGATGCCGAGCCGGGCCGCGGCGGCGAGCTTGTCGCCGCGCGCCTCCCGCAGCGCCCGGCGCAGCGCCTCCTCCTCGGCGTGGCGCAGGACGTCCTTCAGGGTGTCGGCCGTCCGGTCGCCCTCCAGGCCCGCCAGGAGCGCCCGGGGGAGGTCGCGCCGCCCCAGCCGGTGACCGCTCTTCACGTAGATGGACTGCTCGAGGACGTTGCGCAGCTCGCGGACGTTGCCGGGCCACGGGTAGGCCCGCAGCACCGCCTCGGCTTCGGCGTCGAGCCCCTCCACCGGGATGCCGGTCTCCTTCTCCAGGCGTCGCAGCAGCGCCTCGGCGAGGAGCGGGATGTCGTCCCGCCGGGCGCGCAGGGGCGGGATGGCGAGCTTCACCACGTTCAGGCGGTAGTAGAGGTCGCGCCGGAACTCCTCGCGCTTCAGGAGCCGCTCGAGCTCGCGGTTGCTGGCGGCGATGATGCGCACGTCGACCGGCTCGGGCGCGACCGCGCCCACCGGCTCGATCTCCCGCTCCTGGAGCACCCGGAGCAGCTTCACCTGCATGCTCATGGGCAGCTCGCTCACCTCGTCGAGGAAGATGGTGCCCCCGTCGGCGAGCTGGAACTTTCCCTTCTTGCCGTGCTTCTGGGCCCCGGTGAAGGCCCCGCCCTTGTAGCCGAAGAGCTCGGACTCGAAGAGGCTCTCGGGGATGGCCGCGCAGTTCACCTTGACGAAGGGCCCGAGGGCGCGGGCGCTCTCCACGTGGATGGCGTGGGCGAAGAGCTCCTTCCCGGTGCCGCTCTCGCCCTCGAGAAGGACGGTGCTGTCGGTCTTGGCGACCTTGTGCGCGAGGGCCTTCACCTGCTCGAGCTCCTCGCTCTTTCCCACGATGTTATCGAACGAGTACTTGGCCCCCAGGCGCTTGTTGAGCTCGCTCTTGTAGAACTCCAGCTCCTTCTTGAGCTTGGCGACCCGGCCGCTCATGGCGAACAGGTCGTCGACGTCCTGGAACATGATCTTGCCCACCACCGCCACCACCTTCCCGTTCTCGAAGATGGGGATCCGGCTGCAGATCATGTCGTGGCCGCGGATGCGCTGGACCTGGGCGATCTCGGGGACCCCGGTCCTCGCCACGATGTGCATGCGGGTGTTCTCGACCACCTCGGTGACCGGACGGCCGATCATCTCCTCGAGGGGCAGCCCGAGGAAGGCGGCGTAGGCCCGGTTGCTCTTCACGATGAGGCCGTCGGCGTCGGTGATGATGAGCCCCTCGTAGGCGTGCCCGAGGGCCTCCTCCAGCATGACCCGCTCTCGCTCCGAGGTGCGGGCCCGCTCGGCGAGGCGGAGCAGGAGCCGGTGCAGATAGCCTCGTCGGCGCAGTCGCATCGCTCCTCCCCTCGCCGTGCACGCTAACAAACCCGGGCCCCGCCGAGGTAGGCGAACGGGGCGCCGGCGCCGAGGAGGGGGAGGCCTCGCGTGGGCGAGCCACCTTAAGCATTCGCTTTCACGGGCTTATCGAGCTCGGCCGCCGCCCG
>DATJVF010000134.1:0-2098 GCA_035501995.1 Anaeromyxobacteraceae bacterium | reverse complement strand
TGGGGTGAGGTCGTTCACGGCGAAGGGCGAGGCGCACCGGGGGTCGGCCCAGCCGAGTGGCATAATATGCGCAACCCGCGTGACGGGTTCGAGGCGATTGCGCTGCCCCTTTGGGTCGTCGGGGGTGGGAGCGGCCCGCGCCCCTGGGGGATCGGCCGATGGCGGCGCGGACTATTGACCCAAAGTGCTAGATGGGTCGTCGGGGGTGAGGTCGCTGGGCCGAGCGCGTACCGCGTCGAGGGGACTTGCGGCCCGGCGATCCGGGCGGAGTTCAAAAACCGTGAGCGCGCGCGCCGGACGGTCCGCCGGATGGGGTCCTCCCTCACCCGGGGCTGGTTCACCCCGAGGCATGCCGGTATCGAGGCCAGGGCGCGCAGCGCGCCCCCGCACAGGGGTGCTCGGGGACGCCAGAGCGCCGCGCCGCGCGCCTCAACGCTCGGGCAAGGTGTGGTATCTCTGTCGCCGCGCGGGTGGGCGCGCGAGGGGTAGGAGGTATTGTGAAGAGCGGCGCAGAACTGCTGTGCGACACCCTCGAGCGACTGGGCGTGAGGTGCGTCTTCGGTCTTCCGGGGACGCAGAACCTGGCGCTCTACGAGGCCCTGCGCAGAAGTCGTCTGCGCTCGGTGGTCGCGACCCACGAGCTCGCCGCCAGCTTCATGGCCAACGGCTACTACCGGGCGTCGGGGCGCCTCGCGCCCCTCCTCACCATCCCCGGGCCCGGCTTCACCTATGCGCTCACCGGGCTCGCCGAGGCGCGCCAGGACTCGGCGGCGCTCCTGCACGTGGTGGGCGCCCCGCCGGAGGGACGGCGGCCGTTTCAGTTCCAGGCGCTCGACCAGCGCGCGCTGGCCTCGCCCCTCGCCAAGGCGGTCCTGCGGGCCGAGGAGCCCGGCGAGGTGGAGCGGGCTGTCAGCGAGGCCGTCGCGCTGGCCCTCTCGGGCGAGCCCGGCCCGGTGGTGCTGGAGTGGACCGCCCGCGCCCTGGAGGAGGGAGCGTGCGCGGCGCCCTCGCCGCCGGGCCCGGCCGCGCCGGACCGGGCGGCGCCAGCCGATCCAGCCTCCCTGGAGGCGGCGGCCTCCCTGCTCGCCGACGCTCGCCGCCCGGTGCTGCTCGTCGGGCAGGGGAGCGCGGGGTCCGCGGCGCGGGTGCGGGAGCTCGCGCAGCTGCTCGGGGCGGCGGTCCTCTCGACCCTGTCCGGCCGCGGGATCGTCCCCGAGGACGATCCGCTCTCGCTCGGATACGACTTCACCATGGGGCACGTGGACGAGCTGAACGCGCTCCTCGCGGCCAGCGACTGCGTGCTCGTCCTCGGCTGCAAGCTGTCGGCCGCCGGTACCGACAACTTCGCCCTCGCCTTGCCCCTGGACCGCCTGATCCAGATCGACGCGGCCGGGCCGGTGGTGGGCGCCACCTATCCCGGACGGCTCGGGGTGGTGGGGGCCCTGGAGGTGGTCCTGGAAGAGCTCCTCCCGGCGGTGCGCCGGCGGCGGGACGCGGCGACTGGCGGCTGGACGCCGGAGGCCCTCGCCGACTGGCGCCGGCGGCTGCACGCCCCGCACGATGCAGTCCGGACCGAGCCCCGGGTCCACGGGATCGAGCCCGCCACCCCGGAGGCCTTCTTCGCGAGCCTGCGGCGCGCGCTCCCGCCCGAGGCCATCCTGGTGGCCGATTCGGGTCTGCACCAGACCCTGGCGCGACGCCACTTCCGGGTCCTCGCCCCCCGCGGGCTTCTGACCCCCAGCGACTACCAGTCCATGGGCTTCGGCCTCCCGGCCGCCATCGGCGCCAAGCTGGCCGCGCCCGAGCGGCCCGTCGTCGCCCTCATCGGCGACGGCGGGTTTGCCATGTCGGGCATGGAGCTCATGACGGCGCTGCGCGAGCGGATCGCCCTCACGGTGATCGTCTTCAACGACGGCCAGCTGAACCGCATCCGCCTCCAGCAGCTCGCCGAGTTCGGTCGATCCGAGGGGTGCGAGGTCCTGAACCCGGATTTCGGGGCCTTCGCCGACGCGATGGGCATCAACTACGAGTTGTGGGACGCCTCAGGCGAGGAGCGTGTGCGGCGGGCGCTCGGCGCCCGCGAGCCGACCTTGCTCGA
>DATJVF010000133.1:0-2241 GCA_035501995.1 Anaeromyxobacteraceae bacterium | reverse complement strand
GCCGACCCGGACGCCCTCCTCGTCGACGCCCGTCACCATCGCGCTGGTCCGGACGTCGACGCCGAGCGAGGCGAGCTGGCCGCGCGCGGAATCGGACAGGTCCGGCGTGTACGCAGGGAGGACGCGCGGGGTCCCCTCGAGGAGGAGGATGCGCGTGCGTCGCGGGTCGATGCGGTGGAACTCCGAGGCGAGGGTATGGTGGGCGATCTCGGCCAGCGCGCCCGCCAGCTCCACGCCGGTCGGGCCCCCGCCCACGATGACGAAGGTGAGGAGCGCCTCGCGCCGCGCCGGATCCGGCTCCTGCTCGGCCTCCTCGAAACCCATGAAGATGCGGCGGCGGATCTCGAGCGCGTCCTCGATCGTCTTCAGGCCCGGCGCGAAGCGCGCCCAGTCGGGCCGGCCGAAGTACGAGTGGCCGGCGCCCGTCGCGACGAGGAGCTGGTCGTAACGGAGCGCCCGGCCGTCGGAGAGGAGCACGCGGCGCCCGGCGAGGTCGAAGGCGGACACTTCCGCCAGCACCACGTCGAGGTTCCGCTGCTCGCGGATGAAGCTGCGCACCGGGTAGGCGATGTCGCCCGGTGACAGCCCCGCCGTCGCCACCTGGTAGAGGAGCGGCTGGAAGAGGTGGTGGTTCTGCCGATCGACCAGGGTGACCCGCACGGGCGCGCGGGCGAGGTCGCGCGCGCAGCGCAGGCCTCCGAATCCGGCGCCGACCACCACCACCCTCTTTGGCTCCGCCATGCCTGGAGGGCTCTAACGCCGGCCGGCCGGGCCGACCGCGGGCCCGCGGGGGCCCACCCCACGGCGGACGGGGCGCCCGGTGGGCCGGGCGGGAGTCCTCCCGGGGCGCCTCGTGCTACCCTCCTCGCGTGACCGAAGACAACCGTTCCCACGTCCACGCCTTCCGCATCGTCCCCCGGACCGGCGTCATCTTCGTCACCACCGAGGCCATGAAGCACGGCTTCGACCCGCGCGATCCGTCCTGGTCCAACCTCGGCCAGGGGCAGCCCGAGACCGGCGAGCTGCCGGGTGCGCCGCCGCGCGTCCGGGCGCTGGCGGTGGAGGTCGACGACCAGGAGTACGCCCCCATCGCCGGCATCGCCGAGCTCCGGGAGGCCATCGCCGCCCTCTACAACCGCCTGTACCGCCAGGGGATGCCCTCCCAGTACACGGCCGAGAACGTGGCCGTCTCCGGCGGCGGCCGCATGGCGCTCACCCGGGCCGCCGCCAGCCTCGGCCACGTGAACCTCGGACACTTCCTCCCCGACTACACGGCCTACGAGGAGCTGCTCGACATCTTCAAGGCCTTCACCGCCATCCCCATCCTGCTCGAGGGCGAGCGGGGCTACGCCTTCACCGCCGACGACCTCCGGCGCGAGATCGCCGGCCGCGGCCTGTCGGCCCTGCTGGCCTCGAACCCCTGCAACCCCACCGGCAAGCTGGTGCAGGGCGAGGAGCTCTCGCGCTGGGTGGAGGTGGCGCGCGAGCTCGACTGCACCCTGCTCCTCGACGAGTTCTACTCGCACTACGTCTTCACCGGCGCGCCAGGGCGCCTGCCGGTGGAGAGCGCCGCCCGCTACGTGGAGAACGTCAACCGGGACCCGGTGGTGATCTTCGACGGCTTCACCAAGAACTGGCGCTACCCGGGCTGGCGGGTCACCTGGACGGTCGGGCCGCGCTCGGTCATCGAGGCGGTAGCGAGCGCCGGCTCCTTCCTCGACGGCGGGGGCTCGCGCCCCCTGCAGCGGGCGGCGGTGCCCCTGCTCTCCGAGGCCCACGTGGTGGCCGAGACCGAGGCCATCCACCGGGCCTTCGGCGAGAAGCGGGCGCGGCTCCTGCGCCGCCTAGAGCTGCTCGGCATCCGCACCGACCGCGCGCCGGACGGGACCTTCTACGTCTGGGGCTCGGTGGCCCACCTGCCGCCGCCGCTCTCGGAAGGGATGGGCTTCTTCCGCGCCGCCCTGCAGCGGAAGGTCATCTGCGTGCCGGGCGAGTTCTTCGACGTGAACCCCGGCAAGCGGCGCGCCCGGGCCGTCTCGCGCTTCAGGCAGTACGTGCGCTTCTCCTTCGGGCCGACCATGGCGGTGCTCGAGGCCGCGCTCGACCGCCTGGGCGACATGATCCGGGAGGCCTCGCGGGCGGCCCCCGCCTCGCGCTGAAGAGCGCTCGCCGGCCCTCACTCGAGAAAGGGTGAACCCCGGCGGCGCAGCCTCTCGCCTGGGCGAAAAGCCCTTGCGCGCT
>DATJVF010000132.1:0-5669 GCA_035501995.1 Anaeromyxobacteraceae bacterium | reverse complement strand
GCCGCTCAGGGGTTCCTGAAGAGGCGCGCCACCTCGAGCGGGCGCTTCAGCACCCCGAGATCGGCGAGCTGGCGCGAGAGCTCCTCCCAGCGCCGGGGATCCATCGCCCCGAGCCCGTGCTGTGCGGTGAACTCCGACTCGAGGAACGGGCGCTGCTTGGCGGCCGCGAGGTCCATGGCCTCCCGCGACATGGCCGGGTTGAGCGCGGCGATGCCGGGGTCGAAAGCGGCCGGGTCGGCGATGTAGGCCTCCCAGCCCCGGCGCAGGGCGCGCACGAAGCGCTTCACCACCTCGCCGTGCCGGGAGAGGTAGCGCTCGTTCACCGCCACCACCCCGTTGTACGGATCGAACCCGCTGTCGGCGATGGGGAAGACCCGCACCTCGCCCCCCCGGCGCTCGATCTCGACCGGCTCGGCGCTGGCGTAGCACTGCTCGGCGAGGGTGGGATCGGCCTCGAAGGTGGCGAGCGCGCCCTGGTAGGGCACGAGGCGGGGCGTCACCCCGTACTTGCGGGAGAGGTAGCGGACGAAGGCCTGCCCGGGCTCGACCGCCACCGGGCCCTTGCCGCGCCACACCTCCTCGAGCGTCCTCGCCGGGTGGTCTCGGTGCACCATGAGCGAGAGCGGGTTCTTCTGGAAGGCGGCGTAGATCGCCACCAGGGGTCCGCCGCGCTCGCGCACCGCCAGGAGCTGCTCGGCCGCCACGATCCCGAACTCGACCTGCCCGTTGGCGACGAGCTGGGGGGTGGCGACGCCGGCGCTGCCCTTCAGCACCTCGACCTCGAGGTTCTCCCGCTTGAACTCGCCGCGCTCCAGGGCGGCGTAGATGCCGCCGAACTCGGGTTCGGGCACCCAGTCGAGCTGGATGCGCACGCGTTCGGGTTCGGCGGCCCGGGTGGCAAGGGCCGCGAGGAGGGCGGTCAGGGCGAGGGAAGGTCTCATCGAGCTCACAGGGCGGAAGGGTGCCAGCGGCGGAGTGCGAGCCACGCGAGGGCGGAGACCGCACCGAAGAGGAGGAAACCGACCACGGCCGACAGGCCGACCGCGGCGAAGACGAGATCGGTCCTCGACTCGCGCAGCGCCGCCAGGATGACGATGCCGAGCGGGGCGCGCTCGCCGCCGAACCCGGAGACGAACTCGCCCACCACCGCCCCGATGACCGCCAGCCCGGCGGCCACCCGCAGGCCGGTGAAGATGGACGGGGCCGCCGAGGGCAAGCCGAGCTTGAAGAAGCGCGCGGCCGCCCGGGCCCGGTAGAGCGCGAACATCTCGCGCAGGCCGGGGTCCACCGAGCGCAGGCCGTCGAGGGTGGCGGCCAGCACCGGGAAGAGCGCGACGATGGCCGCGCTGGCCACGGTGGCGCGCCCCCCGTAGCCGAACCAGATGACGAGCAGCGGAGCCAGCGCCACGAGCGGGACCATCTGCAGGAGCGAGGCGAGCGGGTAGACGCCGCGCTGCAAGAAGCGGCTCGCCGCGAGGAGGCTGCCGAGGCCGGTCCCGGCCAGGGCCGCCAGCGCGAAGCCCGCCGCGGCGGCGAGCCCGGTGCGCCCCATGGCGGCGAGGAGCCGCGGCGCATCGGCCAGGAAGGCGCGGGTGATGTCGGCCGGCGAAGGCACGAGGTACTCGGGCGGGCGCACCACCCACACCGCGAGCTGCCAGGCGGCGAGGAAGAGCGCCACCACCACGAGCGGCGGCAGGAGGGCCAGGGCGAAGCGCCTCAAGCCCGCCTCCCGGCGCCGGCCGCGAGCGCCCGCTGCAGGGCGACCACGTGCTCCTGGAAGGCCCGGGTGGCGCGGGCGTCGGGGCCGCGCACCGGCAGCGCCGTCTCGCGGCGCAGGACCACCCGGCCCGGACCGCGCGAGAGCACCACCACCTCCCCCGCCAGGTAGGCCGCCTCGGCGATGGAGTGGGTCACGAGCAGGGCGGTCATCCCGGACGCCTGCCAGAGCTCGAGGAGCTCGTCGTCGAGCTCCTGGCGCGTCACCTCGTCGAGGGCGCCGAACGGCTCGTCGAGCAAGAGCAGGGCCGGTCGCGTCACCAGCGCCCGCGCCAGGGCCACCCGCATGCGCATGCCGCCCGAGAGCTCCGCCGGCCGGGCACCGCCGCGATCGCCGAGCTGCACCCGCGAGAGCGCCTCGTGGGCCCGCTCGCGCCGCTCGCCCCGCGCGACCCCGGCGAGCTCGAGCGGCAGGGCCACGTTGTCGAGCGCGCTGCGCCAGGGCAAGAGGCGCGCGTCCTGGAAGCAGAAGCTCACTCGCGCATCGCCGCCGAGGAGGACCCGCCCGGCGTCGGGCCTCTCGAGGCCGCCCACCATGCGCAGGAGGGTGGTCTTCCCGCATCCGGACGGACCGACCACCGCGGCGAAGCGGCCGGCGGCGAGCTCGAGCGAGACCCCCTCGAGCACCTCGACCTCTCCGAAGCGCTTCGAAACCCGCTCGAGGGCGACCGCGAGCCCACGAGGTGCTTCGGCAAGAGGGCCCCCCGACGAGGCCTCCCCCGGTAGAGTGAGGGCGCCCTCGGACGGCGCTCCCGGTGCGACGTGCATGGCCTTGGGATGGCGGGCGGGCAGGCGCGATGCCCGCCCCACTTAGGTCGAGCGCCGCGCACCCGGGGAGAGGCGCCCGCGACGAGGTCTCGCGGGCCGCTCGCCGCGGGGGGGCGTTCGTCGGCGCCCGGGCCGCTTCGCCCGGGAACAGAGCCGGGGCGCCGGGGCGGTTGACGCCCGGCGTGCTTGCCGCGATCCTCCCGCCCCTAAAGCGCCCCTCGCGCGAGGTCCTCCGGATGAGGCTGGAACACGTGGGCATCGAGGTGTCCGACCTGTACGCCATGGAGCTCTTCTACCGGACCGCGCTCGGCTTCTCGCTCGAGTATCGCTACGTGAGCCAGAACAGCCCCGGGCTGCGCAGTGTCTTTCTGCGCTCGGGCGGTTTCGCCCTCGAGCTCCTCGAGCGGCCGCGCGACCCGGGCTTCCTCTCCGCGCGCGCCCGGGCGAGGCCGAACCACGTCGCCCTCTCGGTCGAGGACGTGGACGCGGTCCACCGCCGCCTCCTCGCCCTCGGCCTCCCGGGCGCGCTCCTCCGTCCCCCGCGCGACACCGGCGACGGCTTCCGCGAGGCGGAGCTCGTGGACCCCGAGGGCAACCTTCTCGAGCTCTCCCAGCGCGTCCGGCCCCCGCCACGCTACCCGGTGCGCGCGGTGATCTTCGACTGGGACGGAACGCTCATCGACAGCGAGCCCAACTACTACCTGGCCGACGCGAAGCTCCTCGCCCGCTACGGCCTCCCCTTCACCGAGGAGGACAAGCGGCGGTACATCGGCGGCAGCAACATCGACGAGATGACGGACTTCAAGCGCCGCTTCGCCCTCGAGGAGAGCCCGCAGGAGCTGGCGGCTCTGAAGAACCGGCTCTACCTCGAGATCGCCGAGTCGAGCACGCGCCTGTTCCCGGAGATGAAGCGCTTCCTCGACGGGGTGCGCGCGCGCGGGCTCAAGGTCGCGGTGGCCTCCGGCTCGGCCCCCGCGGTCCTCGGGCGCCTCCTCGCGGCGGTGGGGCTCACCGGGGCCTTCGGGGCGGTGGTGTCGGCCGACGAGGTCCTCTTGGGCAAGCCCGCCCCGGACGTCTTCCTCGAGGCGGCGCGCCGCCTCGGCGTCGCGCCCGAGGAGTGCGTGGTCGTGGAGGACGCGCGGTACGGGGTGGAGGCCGCCCTGCGCGCCTTCATGCGCTGCATCGCCGTCCCCTACCTCTCCGACCCGCCGCTCGACCCGGCCTTCGGCGTGGCGGACCTGCTCTTCGCCGGCGGGATGAGCACCTTCGAGGCCGATCGCGCGCTCGCCTTCGTTGAGTCCGCCCTCCCCCCGGCCTGAACGCGGTCCGCGTGCCGGCTCCCTCGAAATGAGGTATGGACTTCGGCGCGGCGCGAGAGCGGCCGGCGCCGACCGCCCGCTTGGCGCGGCGCCAGGGGGCGAGTGCACGCCCCGGCGCATCCGCCGTCCGGGGCCGTGCCGGTGCCGTCGGGGGTGACCACGTGAAAGCGCTCGTGAAGGCCAAGGCCGAAGAGGGCCTGTGGATGGAGGAGGTAGCCCTCCCGGCCATCGGGCCGAACGACGTCCTCATCCGGGTGAAGAAGACCGGGATCTGCGGCACCGACCTGCACATCTAC
This sequence comes from Anaeromyxobacteraceae bacterium, assembly GCA_035501995.1. Classification (GTDB taxonomy): domain Bacteria; phylum Myxococcota; class Myxococcia; order Myxococcales; family Anaeromyxobacteraceae; genus Anaeromyxobacter_A. The sequence goes on along the minus strand of DATJVF010000132.1, from coordinate 1,510 downwards.
CGCTGGGACGCCTGGGCCGAGCGGACCATCCCGGTGCCGCTCACCGTCGGCCACGAGTGCGCGGGCGAGATCCACGAGGTGGGCAGCCACGTGGCGGGGTTCAAGGCCGGGGACCGCGTCTCGGTGGAGGGCCACATCACCTGCGGCTACTGCCGCAACTGCCGCGCCGGGCGCCGCCACCTCTGCCGCAACACCCAGGGGCTGGGGGTGAACCGCCCGGGCTGCTTCGCGGAGTTCTTGTCGATGCCGGCCAGCAACGTCTTCAAGCTCGCCGCCGACATCCCCGACGACGTGGCCGCCTTCCTCGACCCGCTCGGCAACGCGGTCCACAGCGCGCTCTCCTTCGACCTCGTGGGCGAGGACGTCCTCGTCGTCGGCGCGGGTCCCATCGGCCTCATGGCCACGGCGGTGGCGCGCCACGTCGGCGCGCGCTACGTGGTCATCACCGACGTGAACGAGTACCGGCTCGACGTGGCCCGCAAGATGGGGGTCTCCTACGCGGTGAACCCTCTCGAGCGCTCCCTGCGCGACGTCATGGCTCACCTCGGCATGACCGAGGGCTTCGACGTGGGGCTCGAGATGTCGGGGAACGCCGAGGGGTTCCGCGAGCTCCTCGCCGCCATGAACTACGGCGGGCGGGTGGCGATCCTGGGCATCCCGCCCGGACCTCTGTCGCTCGACCTGAGCGAGGTCATCTTCAAGGGGCTCGTCCTGAAGGGCATCTACGGCCGGGAGGTCTTCGAGACCTGGTACAAGATGGCGAGCCTCCTCGAGGCCGGCATGAACGTCACCCCGGTCCTCACCCACCGCTTCCGGGCGGGCGAGTTCAAGGAGGCCTTCGAGGTCATGCAGTCCGGAGCCTGCGGGAAGGTCATCCTCGACTGGACCGGCTGACCTCGCTCTAGCGAGGCCGAGGCCGTCGCCTCTAGGGACCGCAGGCCCCGCTCACGGGGAAGGTGGTGACGGCGTTCGCGACGGTGGCCGAGACGAGGACCGTCTCGGTCCCGCTCGCGTCGCAGGGCCCGACCTTCACGGTCCCGGTCGAGCCGTACTGGAAGCCGCTGCAGTTGTCGGTGAGGCAGAGACCCACCTCCGGCACCTCGTAGCAGGGCGAGGTGACGCACCCCGACTCCAGGGGCCCGTCGTGGCAGGTGGCCGGGAACTGGGGCTTGTCGCAGTAGAGCAGGCGGAAGAGGTCCGGCGGCGAGCGCAGAGGCAGCTCGGGCGTGGACATCTGCGCCGAGGCGAGCCCGTTCAGGGTGGTGGCCTGGTAGGTGGCCGAGGGGTCGGGCGGGTTCAGGAGGATGTCGGTGAAGAAGGCACCGAAGTCCACGAAAGCAGTCGCGGGCGGGACGGGCAGGGCGAAGGGCGTGGGCGGGCTCGTCGGCGCCGGCGGCTCTGTCGTCCCTCCGAGGCTGTAGAGGCGCGAGAGCTCCTCCTGCCCGGAAGCATTGACGGCGATGGCCGGGAGCCCGGTGTAGACGATGCGCGTCTGGGTCCAGATGACGGT
>DATJVF010000131.1:0-9412 GCA_035501995.1 Anaeromyxobacteraceae bacterium | reverse complement strand
GATGAGCGTCCCCGGATGGTCGGGGTCGAAGGTGTTCTTGAGGCGGATGGGGATGCCCGCGAGCTCCATGGGCTTCGCCGCCTTCGGGTGGATGGCCTCCATGCCCACGTCGGCGAGCTGATCGGCCACGTCGTAGTTGGTGAAGCCGACCACCACGGTGTTCCCGGACCCCACGATCTCCGGGTCGGCGGAGGAGAGATGGAACTCCTTGTGGATGATGGCCTCGTCGACCTTGAGCTCGACCGCGATCTTGCTGAAGGTGACCTCGGAGTAGCCGCGGTCGAACTCCCGCATGATGCCCTCGACGCCCTTGGTGTAGCCGGTGGCCACGACCACCTGCTCGCGGGGGTCCTGGCCCCGGAAGGACTGGTGGATGCGCTCGTCGATGGTGACCGGATCGTCGTCGTCGAAGCCGGTCAGGTCCATGAAGAAGGCCCGCACCCCCTTGGCCTTCAGGATCTCGACGCTGTTGAAGGCGCTGTGCGCCTCGCCCACCGCCGCCAGCATCTCGCGCGCGGCGAGGAGCAGGCTCTCCCGCTTGACGTACCCGCTCGCCATCACGTGACGGATCGAGTCGAGGTACTCCTTGAGCGCCGTCATCCGCCCTTCGATGAAACGGTCGGCGGCCGCCCGCGGCAGTCCGGTCGCCGCGAGCTCCTGGTTGATGGCCGTCAGCCGGCCGGTGAGCACCTCGAGGGCCGGGGCGTACTCCCCGCCGCCGGCGAAGCGGGCGTAGACCCCCGGCTCCCCGGTCTTCTTGTGCTCGAGGAGCTGGTTCGTCACCCCGGCGTAGGCCGAGACGACGTAGACCCGCCCGTACACGCCCTTCGGGTCCCGCAGCATGATGTTCTTCAGCACCTCGTCGAAGTGGCTCATCGAGGTGCCGCCGATTTTCTCGACCGTGATCATGACGTTCGTCCGCAGTGGAGGGGGCTCGGGGGGGAGAAGAAAGCACGAAACCGGAGCCGGGTCACCTCCGCGAGCCTTATCATGGCTCTCGCCCGCGCCGGACCTCGTGGGACGGGCCGGGTGCACCCCCCCCCTCGAAGGGAGCAAGCGTGGGAGAAACCTTGCGCAGCGCGGCGACGGTCGCGGAGCTCCCCCCCCTCGCCGACGACCGCCGCCTCTTCGGCCACCCGCGCGGCCTGGGGCTCCTCTTCGTGGTCGAGATGTGGGAGCGCTTCTCCTACTACGGGATGCGGGCGCTGCTCGTCCTGTACCTCGTGAACGCGCTCTCGTGGGCCACCCCGCGGGCGGCCAGCCTCTACGGCACCTACACCATGCTCGTCTACCTCACCCCGCTCCTCGGCGGCTACCTCGCCGACCGCTACCTCGGCACCCGGCACGCCCTGGTGCTCGGGGGCCTCGTCATCGCGGCCGGTCACTTCTGTCTGGCCGTCCCCGGCATGTCCACCTTCTACGCGGGGCTCGGCCTCATCGTCGCCGGTACCGGGCTCTTCAAGCCGAACGCCTCGACCATGGTCGGCCAGCTCTACCCGGAGGGCGATCCGCGGCGCGACGCCGGCTTCACCGTCTTCTACATGGGGGTGAACGCGGGGGCGGCGCTCGGCCCGATCATCTGCGGCTCGCTCGCCGCCTACGTCGGCTGGCACGCCGGGTTCGCGGCAGCCGGCGTCGGGATGCTGGTCGGGCTGGTGGTGAACGTGTGGGGCCGCGACCGCTACCTGCGGGGCATCGGGCTCAGGCCGCCGCGCGGGCCCGCCCTGCCAGGAGCGGCCGCGGTCGCCGCGCGCCCGAGCGCCCGGGCGGTGCTGGAGACCGCGCTCGGGGCCCTCGCAGGCGGCGCGCTCTCCGCCCTTCTCGGCGGCACGGACGCGCTCAGTCTGGCCTTCTTCGCGGCGGTGGGCGCGGTGGTCGCCTACACCGTCCTCGGCTCGCACGGCGAGGAGCGGCGGCGGGTGGCGGCCCTCTTCCTCATGGCCTTCTTCGTGGTGTTCTTCTGGGCCGCCTACGAGCAGGCCGGCAGCTCGATGAACCTCTTCGCCGACAAGTACACCGACCTGAGGCTCGCCGGATTCGAGGTCCCGGCGAGCCTTCTGCAGTCGGTGAACCCGGTCATGATCCTGCTCTTCGCGCCCCTGTTCGCGGGGCTGTGGAGCGCCCTCGGCCAGAGGCGTCGCGAGCCCTCCACGCCGCTCAAGATGGTGACGGGCCTCTTCCTGCTCGGGGTGGGTTTCCTGTTCCTGGTGGTGGGCGGGGGACGCGCCGACGCGGGCGTGAGGGTGAGCCCACTCTGGCTCGTCGCCGCCTATGGCTTCCACACCCTGGGCGAGCTGTGCCTCTCGCCGGTGGGGCTCTCCTACGTGACCAAGATCTCGCCGCCCCGCTTCGGCGCGCTGCTCATGGGGGCCTGGTTCCTCGCCAACGCCGCCGCCAACAAGCTCGCCGGCGCCCTCGCTGCCTACACCCCCACCCCGGGCGAATCGCCTGCGGCCACCGCCGGGGGACTCGGCGGCCTCCTGCAACGCGTCTCGGCCACCAACCTCGGCTTCTACGCGATCTTCGTGGTCTCGAGCTTCGCGGCCGCCCTGCTCATGCTGCTCGCGGTCCCGCTCCTGCGCCGCCTCACCGCCAGCGTGGAGGCGTGACCTCGCCCTCCGCGGACCGCCCGGGGTGGCCGGGATTCACGCAGTTGAGGAGGGGCTCGCCCGACCTGAGCCGCCGGACGTTCGAGGCCACGCCGTCAGCGATCCCGCGGTAGGAGAGGTCGGTCACCCCCGCCACGTGGGGCGTGGCGACGAGGCCGGGGCTCGCGAGGAGCGGCGAGGCCGGGTCGAGCGGCTCCACCCCGAAGACGTCCAGCCCGGCGCCCTGGAGCCTTCCCTCGCCGAGGGCGCGGAGGAGCGCCTCCTCGCAGACGAGCGCTCCCCGCGCCGGGTTCACCAGCACCGCCCCCGCGGGCAACAGCGCAAGCGCCCGCTCGTCGATGATCCCGCGGGTCTCGGCATTGAGCGGCAGGCAGAGGAAGAGCACCTCGGCCTGGGCGAGGAGGGTGTCGAGCTCGGCCATCCCCCCGAGCCAGGCCAGGCCGAGCCGTTCGGCGAGCGGCGGGTCGGGCTGCCGCTTGACCGCCAAGAGGCGCACCCCGAACGGCCGCAGGCGCTCGGCGAGCGCCCGCCCGATGCCGCCCAGCCCGACGATGCCGGCCGTGCGGCCGAGGAGCGAGCGCCCCATGGGCACGCCCCAGCCGGTCCCGGCGCGCAGGGTCCGCTCGGCCTCGGAGAGGCGGCGCAGCAGCGCCAGGGCGGCGAGCACGCACCACTCCGCCACCGACTCTGCGTTGCCGGTCCCGGCGGTCGGGACGTTGGCGACCGCGATCCCGCGGGTGCTGGCCGCCTCCCGGTCGACCCCCTCCAGCCCGGCGCCCCACTGCTGGATGAGGCGCAGGCCGGACAGGCGGTCCATGAGCTCGCCGTCCACCCGCGCCATGGCGGGGATGAGGACCTCGGCCTCCATCCCCGCGCGCAGGTCCCGGACCTCGAGGGCCAGCACTTCCACCTCCGGCAGGGCCAGGGCGAGGTAGGAGCGCACCGCCGGGAAGCCCGTGCCGCATATCACCAGCCTCGGCTTCGCGCCCATGGTCCTCCCGAGCGGCATGCCACCAGCCCGCCGACCCAGGAGAGGCCGCGCCCGCGGCGCCCGAGGGTAGTGTCCGGCCCGGCCCCCGTCAACGGCGCCGCGCCGAGGGCCCTGGCGGGCCACAAAGGCGCGCACGCCTCCCGCGCTCCGGTATGCTTGCGGCCCCATGAGCGAGGACCCGCCCAAGAGAGAGTCCGCGGCGCGGCGTCGGATACGCGCCATCCGCAACCTCGGGATCATGGCCCACATCGACGCGGGCAAGACCACCGTCACCGAGCGCCTTCTCTTCGTCGCCGGGCGTACCCACAAGATGGGCGAGGTCCACGAGGGCCAGGCGGTGATGGACTGGATGGAGCTCGAGCGCGAGCGGGGCATCACCATCACCTCCGCGGTGACGAGCTTCGGGTGGCGGGGCCACGACCTGCACCTCATCGACACCCCGGGCCACGTCGACTTCACCATCGAGGTGGAGCGCTCCCTGCGCGTCCTCGACGGCGCGGTGGCGGTCTTCGACGCCGCGCACGGCGTCGAGCCTCAGAGCGAGACGGTGTGGCGCCAGGCCGACCGCTACCACGTCCCGCGCATCGCCTTCGCCAACAAGATGGACCGGGTCGGGGCCGACTTCGCGGCCACGCTCGCCTCGCTGCGGGCGCGCTTCCCGGGCAAGGTCATCGCCCCCGTCCAGCGCCCCACCGGCGTCGAGAGCGCCTTCACCGGCTTCGAGGACCTCCTCGCCCGCCGCCGCCTGCACTTCACCGACCCCGAGGATCCCAGGGCCTTCGCGGCGGAGGAGGGGCTCTCCCCGGAGGGCGAGGACGACCGCCGCCGGCTGGTGGAGGCGGTGGCCGACCTCGACGACCGGGTGGCCGAGCTGGTACTCGGCGACCGCGAGGTCGACGAGGCGTCGCTGCGGGCCGCCGTGAGGCGCGCCACCCTGGCCGGGCGGCTGGTCCCGCTCCTGTGCGGGTCGGCCCTCAGGAACAAGGGCATCCCCCAGCTCCTCGACGCGGTGTGCGACTACCTCCCCTCCCCGCTCGAGGTGCCGGCCCCCACCGCGGCGCACCCCGGCTCGGGCGCGGAGGAGGCGCCTGGCGCCGACGAGCAGGCGCGGCTCCTCGCGCTCGCCTTCAAGGTGTCGCTCCTCGACGAGAAGCGCCGCTTCGTCTTCCTGCGGCTCTACGCCGGCCGCATCGCCGAGGGGGACGAAGTGTGGAACGCCACCCTCGGCAAGCCGGAGCGGGTGGCGCGGGTGCTCCTCATGCACGCCGCCCAGAAGACGCGGGTCCCGGCGGTGGGCGCGGGCCAGATCTGCGCCGTGCTCGGGCTGCGCGAGACGCGCACCGGCGACACGCTCTCCGACCGGGACCATCCCCTGGTCCTAGAGCCCATCTCCGGCTACGACCCGGTCATCTCCCAGTCCATCGAGCCGGCCACCCAGGGGGAGCGCGAGGCCCTCCTCGAGGCCCTGGCCCGGGTGGCCGACGAGGACCCCACCTTCCGCTTCGGCGAGGACAAGGACACCGGGCAGCTCCTCATCTCCGGCATGGGCGAGCTCCACCTGGAGGTGGCGGCCGAGCGGCTCCGCCGTGAGTTTCGGCTGGGGGTCCGCACCGGGCGTCCCCAGGTGCTCATGCGGGAGACCCTCACCGCCGAGGCGGAGGCCGAGAGCACCTTCGAGCGCGCTCTCGAGGAGGACCGGATCTTCGCCATGGTGGCGGTGCGCGTCGGGCCGAGGCCCCGCGGGGAGGGGTTCCGCTTCGAGATCGCTCCCGAGGTGGCGGCCCTTGCCTTCATGCGCCCGGAGGTCCGGGAGTTCGTGCTCCAGGGAGCGCGCGAGGCGGCCGAGGCCGGCGCGCTCGAGGGCCACCCGCTGCAGGACGTGGCGGTGACCCTCACCGCCGCCAGCTGGCGCGAGGGGCACAGCAAGCCCTTCGCCTACAAGATCGCGACCGCCGACGCGGTCCGCGCCGCGGCCGCCAGGGCGAAGCCGGTGCTGCTCGAGCCCTTCGCGCGGGTGGAGGTGGTGCTGCCCGCCGAGCACCTGGGCGACGTCATCGCGAGCCTCGACCGCCGGCGCGGCACCATCCTCGACGTCGCGGAGGGGGGGCTGGCCGAGAAGACGGTGACGAGCGAGGCCCCGCTGCGCCGGATGTTCGGATACGCCACCGAGCTGCGCTCGCTCACCCGGGGCCGGGCGGTGTTCACCCTGCGCTTCGAACGCTACGACGTCGCCGGCTGAAGGGCCGCGCCGAGCCCCTCTAGGAGCTCGCCGCCTCCCGCCCGCCAAGGTCGACCGCCTCGGTCCGCACCGCCCGGCTGTGCAGGGAGAGGGAGGGATCGAAGATGAAGCGCAGGAGGAGCCTCGTCCATGAAGCGTGGCTCTTCAGGGGGTCGTAGAGCTCGGGGGCCAGCCGGCGCAGGGCCGGCAGGCGCGACCACGGCACGCGCATGAGGTCGTGGTGCTCGTTGTGGAACCCCACGTTGAAGGCGAACCGGTTCATCGGGCCGTAGTAGGAGAAGGTCTCCTGGTCGCCGGGGTAGGTGAGGTAGTGCTCCTGGATCCAGCGGGCGCCGAGGGGGTGGAGCCCGATCGAGAACACGCTCGAGAGGAACAGGTAGAGCAAGGCGCTCCCGCCGGCGAGGACGAAGAGCGCGACGAGGAAGGCCACCTCCAATACCGCGTTCACGACGTACCAGCCGTCGATGAGCCGGACCCGCTTCAGCCGGCCCACGCGGAGGGCCTGGGCCGCGAAGAAAAACAGGAGCCACAGGGCTTTGCCCAAGGCCGAGGAGCCCACCAGGCGCGCCTCGGCTGGGCTCGCCAGGTCGGCGTCGAGGTCCTCCTCACCCTGGTAGGCGTGGTGCAGGAGGTGGTACTTGCGGAAGGCGATCGCCGACGGGAAGACGATGGGCAGGTTGGCGAAGATCGAGATCCAGGCGTTGCCGGCGGCCGAGCGGAACACCAGGTTGTGGGCGCACTCGTGCACGAGCACCCACAGGGCGTGGTTGGCCACCGCTCCCACGGTGTAGGCGACGAGCAAGACGAGCCAGACCGGGCGGCCGCGCAAGAGCCAGGCGACGCCGACCTGGAGCACCACCAGCGCCACGATGTAGAGCGCCGAGGACGGGGTGTGGCCGCACAGCTCCTTCGCCTCGGGATGGGCGCTGAGGAGCGCCTTCGTCCGTGCGCGATGGGGTTCGGGCCAGGTGACGCGCCGGTAGTCCGGAAAAGTTGGGTTTTTCACGTAAGGTGAGAGTTATCTTACCAGGGCCGGGGCCCGGGCTCGACCCCCAGCCCCGTACGGGGCAGGAGCCTCCGGCCCGGACCGCCCCGAAACCGCGTGCATCGGGGAGAGCCGGGCCGTTAACATGGGCCTCCTGAGGAGCGTGCCCGCCGTCCTGCGGGCGCGGGACGGGGAGAACCCCCGAGGAGTGGTGGCGTGTTCTGGCTCGAGCCCCATGAGACGCCGCTGACGCCGCAGCGCGGCAGCCCGCGCATGTTCCGGGTCGACTGGATCGAGAAGTACCTGTCGCGCGTCCACCCGGCCCAGGTGGCGGTGGTGTGGATCCCGGTCGCGCTGTTCTTCGCCGTCCGCAGCCTGCGCGACCCCACCCTGCCTGCCAGGGCCACGCTCGGGCTCCTCTTCTTCGGCCTGCTCGCCTGGACCCTGCTCGAGTACGTCCTGCACCGCTTCGCCTTCCACTTCGAGCCCGAGCCCTCCTCGGAGATCCAGCGCGACCTGGCTTTCCTCGTCCACGGCGTGCACCACGACTATCCACACGACCCGGACCGGCTGGTCATGCCGCCAGTGGTGGCCCTGGTCCTGGCGCTCCTGGTGGGGCTCCCCCTGCGGGCCCTGCTGGGGGCGCGCCTGTTCCCTGGCACCTTCGCCGGGCTCGTCGCCGGGTACGTCTGGTACGACCTCACGCACTACGCGGTGCACCACCTCAAGCCGCGAACACCCTTCGGCCGGCTGCAGCGGAGGAGCCACCTCCTGCACCACTTCGCCCAACCCGACGGACGCTACGGGGTCACGACGCCGCTGTGGGACCTGTGCTTCGGCACCTACCCGCGGGCGGCGAAGCCGGCCCGGGCCGTCGAGCGGGCCGACGCCGGCAAGGCCTGACGGGCTCCCGGCGGCCGGGCGCTCCCCACCGGCTCCCCAGGGTCGCCCTTAGCGCTCGCGGGCGAGCACCCGCCGGTAGGCCGCGAGGAGCTTCTCGAGCGATCGCTCGATCGCGTAGTCGAGGGCGGCGCGCCGATGCGCCGCGCGGGAGGCCTCGAGCTCCTCCCGGTGCTCGAGGAAGTGGTCGAGCCGGGCGGTGAGTTCCTCACGCGACCCCGCCTCGAACAGGAAGGCGTCGGAGAGCGCGAACTGAGGCGTGGCGCTGCGCGGGGAGCGGGCGATGAGGCAGGGCAGCCCGCAGGCCATGGCCTCGAGCACCGACATGCACTCCACCTCGACCTCGGCGGCGTGCACGCACAGGTCGGCCCGGCCGTAGTAGGGGATGAGCTCGGCGGTGGGCAGGAACCGGATCAAGGGCGGGTGGGTGAGGCCCCGCCCCCTCGCCTCGAGCTCGCCGTGCAGGGGGCCGTCCCCGAGGATGACGAGCTCGATGCTCGCCTCGTACCGGGAGTGGCGCACCGCCTCGATGATGAGGTCGTGGCGCTTCTCCCGGGCGAGCCGGCCCACCGAGAGGAGGATGAAGCGGCCCGAGCGATCGGGCGCGTCGCGGGCCCCGGGCCGGTACTCGGGCGGGACGCCGTTCGAGATGACCGCGGTCGGCGCGCGCAGCCCTCGCGAGCGGAGCTCTTCCTCGGCGAAGTGGCTCGGGCAGATGACGAGGTCCGAACGGTCGTAGACCGTGCGCAGGAAGAAGCGGTAGATGCGCTCGATCCAGGCCTCGCTCCTCACCCCCACGTTGAACAGCAGGTGCTCGGCCTGGACGTGGAAGCTCGCCACCACCGGCAGGCCGGCCTCCCGGGCCAGGCTCACCGCCCGGATGCCGAGGTAGAAGGGGAACTGCACGTGCACGAGGTCGTGCCTCGCGAGCTCGGCGCGCAGCAGGCGCCGCTCGGGCCATGCGAAGGGCAGGCGCATCTTCCGCATCACCCCGTGGGCGAGCGGGATGTAGAAGGGCCTGAGCGCCACCTTCCCCGGGGCGGGCTCCCCGGCGGCGAGCACGGTCACCCGGTGCCCGCGCGCCCGCAGGAGCTCGGTGAAGCGCCGGGTGGAGACCACCGCACCGTTGGCGGCGTCGTCCCAGGCGTCGATCACCATGGCGATGCGCAGCGGGCCCTCGGGGTTCGACCTGTCCATCGCCACCCTCGCTCGCCTTCCGGAAGAGCGCGCCCTAGCGCCTGGCCCCCCCGCGGCACTGCCCGGAGCCGCCCCCTCGCGGGCCCCTTCCCGCGAGGACCACGGCGTCGGTGTGGGCGACCGCCGGCGGGGGACCCCATCTTGCACCGGTGGCCGAGAAGGCGCCATGGCGCGTTCGGGCCCGAGGGCGCCCCAGGGCCTCGCCGTCCCCTGGCCGGAGCCCCTCGAGGCCCCGACCGGCCTCTCGTCACGTCGGGTGAAGCATGCCCGCCGTCAAGGCCCGGGCCGGTGGGGGTGGCGCATGTGCGCGGAGGTGGCCGTGCGCCCGGGCGCCCCCGACCCACCATGGTCGCGCGCTACAGGCGGCGCTGGCCGAGGCCCTATCTTGGCTCGTGTCCTCGAGCGGGAGCTCGTCCATGAGCGGAGAGGTGCTGGCGCGCGTTCAGATCCGTCGGGCGATTCGCCTCCTCCACGCCCGCTCCTCGCAGGAG
>DATJVF010000130.1:0-6180 GCA_035501995.1 Anaeromyxobacteraceae bacterium | reverse complement strand
GCTCCTCGCCCTCGCCCTCCTCGCCCTCTCGCCGCCGGCGAGGGTGGTGGACGACTACGGGCGCGCGCTCGCGGTCGCGCGGGCCAGGGGGGCGCCCATCTTCGTCGAGGCCTGGGCGCCCTGGTGACACACCTGCCGCTTCATGCGGGCGACGGTCCTCAAAGAGCTCGCGCGCGCGCGGCCGGCCGGACGGTTCGTCTGGCTCTCCATCGACACCGAGAAGCCGAAGAACGCCGCCTTCCTCGAGCGGTTCCCGGTCGAGGTCTGGCCCACCTTCCTCGTCCTCGAGGCGGGCGGGGAGCAGGCGGTGCTGAAGTGGACCGGGAGCGCCAGCCGGGACGAGCTGCTCGCCCTGCTGGCCGACGGCGAGCGGCGCGCGCGCGCCGGGCCCGCCCTCGCGCTCGCCCGCGCCGACGCGGCCCTCGCCGCGGGGAAGAAGGAGGAGGCGCTCGGCGCCTACCGCGAGGCCCTGAGCCTCGGAGGGCCGCGCTGGGAGAAGCGGCCGCGGGTGGTCCTCTCGCTGGTCCTCGCCCTCTCCACCGGGGGGACCTCGGAGGCCTGCGCGGCGACGGCGGCGGAGGAGGCGAAGTCCCTGCCCCGGGACAGCGCCTTCGCCGACGTGGTCGGCACCGGGCTCGGCTGCGCGGTCGAGGACCTTCCCCTCTCGCCCGCGCGGGCCCTCGCCGCCAGGGCGCTCGAGCCGCTCGTGCGCGAGGCGCTCCGCCTGCAGGGCCTCCTCGCGGACGATCGCTCCGGCCTCTACCAGGCGCTCGTCGAGTCCTTGCGGGCCCGGGGGGACGAGGAGGGCGCCCGGGCCGTGGCCAGAAGTTGGTGGGCGTTCCTCGAGCAGGACGGCCGCCGGGCCCGCACGAGCGAGGCGCGGGCCTCCCTCGACAGCGCGCGCGTCCTCTCGGCCATGAGCCTCGGCGATCCCGCCCGGGCCCTGCCCGCGCTCGACCGCTCGGCCCGGGAGCTCCCCTGGGACTACAACCCGCCGGCGAGGCGGGCGCGCGTCCTCCTCGAGCTCGGGCGGCTCGACGAGGCCGGTGCGGCCGCGCGGGAGGCGCTCCTGAAGGGCTACGGCCCGGTGAAGCTCCGCCTCTACCAGCTCCTCGCGCGCGTGCTCTCCGCCCGCGGCGACCTGGCCGGGGAGGGCGCCGCCCTCGACGAGGCGATCGAATACGCCGCGGGCCTCCCCCCCGCCCAGCAGAGGGAGGGGGTGCTGGCGGAGCTGAAGGCGCGGCGCGCGGCGCTCCTCGGGGAGCGGCGGGCGGAGGAGGAGCCCGCGCGCTAAGAGCTCTCGAGGTCGCCCCTCGGGCCCGTCGCACCCGGGGCGAAGGTTCGACATGGGATCGCCTCCCGACAAGGGATTTGGACAGGGCGACCCGGCGCTCGCGCGCTGGGCCGAGAAGACCTTCGTGCCCGAGGACGCGGTGCTCGCCGAGATCCGTGCCCGGGCGGCGCGGGAGGGCCTGCCCCCCATCGCGGTGGGGCCGATGGACGGCCTGCACCTCGAGGTCCTCGCCCGCGCGGCGGCCGCGAAGAGGGCCGTCGAGATCGGCACCCTCGGGGGATACAGCGGGGTCTGCCTCGCCCGGGGCCTCGGGCCGGACGGCCTCCTCCACACCTTCGAGGTCGAGCCCGAGCACGCCAGGGTGGCGAGGGAGTCGTTCGAGCGCGCCGGCGTGGCCGGGCGGGTGAGGATCCACGTCGGCCCGGCCGAGGCGGCGCTCGAGAGCGTCGAGGCCGACGGCCCCTTCGACCTCGTCTTCATCGACGCCGACAAGGCCGGCTACCCGAGCTACCTCGCCTGGGCGGAGGAGCACCTGCGGGTGGGCGGGATCGTGCTCGCCGACAACGCCTTCGCCTTCGGGCAGATCCACGATCCCTCGGGGCCCTTGGCGGGCGAGTCGGGGGTGAGGCCCCTGCGCGCCTTCGCGAGGCGCCTCGCCTCGGGCGGCCGCTTCCGCTCCACCCTCCTCCCGACCGGGGAGGGCCTGGCGCTGGGGGTGAAGGTCCGGTAGTCAGGGCAGAGGATAGCGCAGGAGCCTCACCTCGAGCGGCCCGTTCCACAGGCGGTGCGACACCGCGGGCGCTCGCCCCATGGCCTCCTCGAGGAGCGGGTTCCCCGAGAGGAAGACCGCCTGCCATCCGTGGAAGCGCGAGACCGCGAGCGCGAGCCCGCGGTAGAGGCCGGCGAGCTTCAGGCGCTCCACCCGCTCGTCGCGCGCGGTGCCCTTCGGACCGGCGCGCCCCCCGGAGCGGGGGACCTCGCCGGCGGGCGGGGGGCGACCGCCCATGAGCCGCTCGCCGTAGGGGGGGTTCGTGCAGAGGGTCCCCGCCTCGGGGAAGGCGGCGGGGTCGAGCTCGCGAGCGTCGCCGCGCTCGAAGCGCACGTCGCCCGCCACTCCGGCCCGCTCGGCGTTCCTCCTGGCCACCTCGAGCGCGCGGGGGAAGAGGTCGCGCGCCACGATGGGGGCCGGCGCCGCGGGGAGGGCGCTCCGACGCGCCTCCTCCCGCAGGCGGTCGAAGGCCGACTGGAGCGCGCCCCGGTAGCCCGGCCAGCGCTGGAAGCCGAAGGCGCGCGGGAGCCCCGGAGCGAGGCGGCGTGCGGCGAGGGCCTGCTCGATGGCGAGCGTTCCCGAGCCGCACATCGGGTCGAGGAACGGCTGGTCGGGGTCGACGTGGCCGAGGAGGAGCACCGCCGCGGCGAGGGTCTCCTTGAGGGGCGCCAGGGTGGCGAGGGCGCGATAGCCGCGGCGGTGCAGGGGCTCGCCGGAGAGGTCGAGGGCGAGGTCGGCGAGGTCCCGGGAGAGGTGGAGGACGATGCGCACGTCCGGGTCCTTGGGATCGACGTCGGGCCGGGCGCCCAGCCTCTCGCGCAGGGCGTCCACCACCGCGTCCTTCACCTTCAGCGCCGCGAACATGGAGTGGGTGAGCGCCGAGTCGCGGACGCTCGCCTCGACGGCCAGGGTGGTGCGCTTGGTGAGCCAGGGGGACCAGTCCACCGCCCGCGCGCCGTCGTAGAGCGCCGCGGCGTCGGGGGCGGGAAATCGCGCCAGGAAGAGGAGCACGCGCATGGCGACCCGCGTCTGGAGGCAGACCCGGAGCGCGTCCTCGAGGTCCCCCTCGAAGGCCACGCCGCCCCGCTCGCCGCGCACGGCGTGCAGGGCGAGCCTCGAGAGCTCGCGCCTGAGCGCACCCTCGGTGCCCTTGGCGCAGGTGGCGAAGAAGCGCACCCGACGCAACATACTCAACGCCGCGAGTCTTTGGAGAAAGTCGCCCCGGCGCGCCGGATCGTCCCTTCCGGGTAGAGCCCGGCTTCACGCCCTCTCGAACGGCAGGGCCCGCTCCTCGCCCTCTCCTAGGACGGCGAGGCCGCTTCGCCCGCGGGCTCGAACCAGGTCTCGAGGCGCTGGGAGGGACGTCGGGTACCGACGACCTCGATCGTGCCGGGCTCGCGCAGGTCCTCCTCCACGAGCTCGGTCTGGAAGAGCTGGGCGGCCTCGCGCTCGTCCCACGCGCGGACGTGGGACGTCCGGCGCGCTCTCGGCGAGGTGTACCTGCAGAGAAAGAAGGATTCCCTGGCGCTCATCGTGCGTTAGACCTCGGACACACCGGACCCCACTAGGGTTGCCTCTTTAGGCCCGAAGTGTCCTGTGTGCCGGGCGAAGATAGCTCATGTCGCATCGTCCGCGTCGGCCTTCCGGGGGATCTTCTTGTGACGTTAGCGTGACAAATAAATAATATTTTAGAAATCAGCTTCTTACAGCCATTGATCAGGGCCGCCATAGGGGGGGTGAGAGGTCTCGCCATGCCCCCGCTAAAGGCATCTTTCCGGCTCCGCGCGCGCTCCCGGAAGCGCTCCCGGACGAGTTCGCCGTGGGTGACTATATCGGGGCGTCCGAGCGCGCCCTCGGCACTGACCTCGAGGATGGTGCTCACCGACGTGCCCCCCATGCCGCACCTCGTCAAGGTCGCAGTCGAAGGTTGCGGGAACGGGGCCAGCCGAGGGCGGGGAAGTGAAAGCCTCCAGAGCCCTTGAGGAGGGCTCGGGGGCCTCGCCCGTGGCGAGGCCTCGCGCGAGCGGTCCCGCAGCGGCGCCGGCCCTCGCCCCGGAGCCCTCGAGGAGACTAGGAGGCGCTCACGGCCCGGCGGGCCTCCGGCAGGGCCCGGTCCGAGGCGGGCAGCTCGAGGCGGGTCCCGCCCACAACCCGCAGCCGGTGACCGCGCCACTCCACCTCGCGGTGCACGAGGCCGTAGGCCCAGGCCGAGCTGAAGACGAGGTCCTTCAAGGGCACCCAGAGGAGCTGGCGCACCGCGAACCCGCCGGGCCGCAAGGCCCTCGCGGCCGCGCCGTCGAGTGCCGCCTTGGCGGCGCAGGTGGCGGCGAAGCCGAAAAGGGCACCAGGCGTGTGCCGGACGAGCGCCCCCACGGCGGCGAGCGGCACGGGGTTCAGGAGCGCCATGGCGAGGTAGACGGCGGGGCCGACCGCCTGCCGCTGCATGACGCCCCAGCGGCGGTAGCGGGCCGCGAACTCCCCCACCGTCCGCTGCTCGCTCACGTTCTGCACCGGGCGGCGCGCCACCTCCACCCGCTTGTGGAGCACGCTCGAGACCATGAGGCCGATGACGTAGTCCTCGGCGAGGACGTCCTTCACCGCCTCGAAGCCGCCCATCCGCGAGAGGTCGGCGCGGCGGAGCGCCATGGACTTGCCCACCACCACGTCGCCCAGGGCGAGGCGCTTCAGCGCCGCGATCCCGGGGGCCACCGAGCCGACGAGGTGCAGGTGGTCCATGAGCGAGCCGGCCCGCTGCTCGCCCACCCCGGCGATGAGGTGGGTGACGAGCCCGACCGTCTCGTCCTCGAGCAGGGCCGCGATCTCGGAGAGGTAGCCTTTCTCCACCCGCACGTTGGAGTCGGAGACCACCAGGAGGCCGTGGCGGGCGGCCCGGGCCAGGGTCACGAGCTGGTTCACCTTGGGGTTGAGGCCCGGCGCGCCGCGCTGGAGCACCACCCGGAACCGGTCCGGCCAGCGCCGGGCGGCGGCGCAGGCCACCCGCCAGGCCGGGTCGCGGGCGCTCTTAAGCCCCAGCACCACCTCGTAGTCCGGGTAGTCGAGGCCGGCGAAGAGGGCCAGGTTCTCCTCCAGCCGGTCGTCGATCCCGCACAGCGGCTTCAGGACCGAGATGGGCGGGGTGCGGCGGGGCGCAGGCGGCGCGGAGGCGAGGTGCCGCCGCAGCAGGACGCCCCCCAGCGCCAGGGTACACAGTCCGAGCGAGGCCACCGAGAAGAGGGCGAGGCTCAGGTAGCTCTGCATCCTCTCATCCTTTCTCTCCGGGAAAAAGGCGGGCCCTTCACGGTGAGCATGGCTCGGGCGCGTGGCCGCGCGCGGGCGCCCGGGTGACGAAAGCGCGACGGCCTGGCGACGCCCGTCAAGCGGCGGCCGGGGCGGCCCGGGGCGGCGGGGCCCGCCGGGCGCTCGGGCGCGGGAGGCGCTCCTCGCCGAGGTGGAGCCAGCGCTCGGAGAGGATCCGCCCACCGGCGTGCATGACCAGGCGGGCGAGGCGCAGCTCGGGCGTGCTCCCGGCGTTGAGGACCCTGAGGGCCCGACCGCCCGGCGCGAGGAGGCGGCGCTCGGCGAGCGCGTGGCGGTGGCCGTGCAAGATGAGGTCGCAGCGCCCGCGCAGCCGCTCGACGAGCTCCTGGCCGAGGTCGAGCTCCTCGGCGCAGGGCCACCCGAGCAGGGAGACCAGCCGCTCGCCCACGTGGTCGAAGGGGAGCTTGAGCGGATGGTGGTGCAGCATGAGCACCACGAGCGCCCCGCGCGGCGCTCGCTCCACCACGGCCTCCACCTCCCCGAGGTCCTCCCGGGTGAGCTCGCCGTGCGCGTCGAGCAGGCTCTTGTTGTGGGGGGCGGTCGAGTCCACCCGGACCAGGAACAGCTCGCCGAGCGCCTCGCCCTGCACCCTCGGGCCGGGCATGAGCTGCTCGCGCACGTCGTGGCCGGCGCGATCGTGGTTCCCCGGCACCAGCCTGAGCCGAGAGCGCAGGGGCGCGAAGGTGCGCTCGAACAGCTCGAGCTCGCAGGGGCGCCCCTTGTGCGTCACGTCGCCGGAGAGGAGGACCAGGTCGACCTCGGCGGCCAGGAGCGCCTCGGCGAGCCGCTCGACCGCGGC
>DATJVF010000129.1:0-19502 GCA_035501995.1 Anaeromyxobacteraceae bacterium | reverse complement strand
TGCTCGTAGCGGCGCAAGAGCGCCGGGTCCACCTTGTGGGCGGCCTCCTTGCGCCGGGCCTCGAGGTCCAGCAGGCGGGCGGCGAACTCCTTCTGGCGCTCGTCGAGGGCGGCGAGCTCCTCCTGGGCGGCCATCTCCTTCTCGGAGAGCGCCTCGGCACTCGTCTCCAGCGCCTTCTTGAGCTCGGCCGCCGCGGTGGCGAGCGCCCTCAGCTGCTCGGACTGGGCGTCGTTGGTCTTCTTGGCGATGTCGATCTCGCGCGAGAGGGCCGCGTACTCGCGAGGGGTCCGGATCTCGCCCAGCCGGCCCTCCCATTTCTTCACCTTGTCCCGCTCCATGCCGAGCAGGGTCTCGATCTGGCGGCGCTCGCGCTCGTTGTCGTCCACCCGGGCCTTCTCGGCCTCGTAGCCCTTGCGGGCGGCCGCCACCTCGCCCTCGATCTGGCCGCGGCGGGCGGCGATGCCCTCGTCCTCCTGGCGCACGTTGCCCGAGTCGAGGTCGATCTGCTGCAGTTCTTCGAGAGCCTTCAGCTTCTCACGCAACGACGACAAAGCATGTCCTCCCACGGGCGCTCGAGGGCCCTCGTCGACGCCCGACCGCGGTATGTGGGCCCACCAGGATTCGAACCTGGATCCGATCGGTTATGAGCCGACAGCTTTGCCGTTAAGCTATGGGCCCGGGCCGTCAGCACTAGTTCTCCACGAAGCTCTTCAAGCGCTTGGACCGGCTGGGGTGGCGCAGCTTGCGCAGCGCCTTGGCCTCGATCTGCCGGATGCGCTCGCGGGTGACCTCGAAGTCCTGACCCACCTCCTCGAGGGTATGGTCGGACTTCTCGCCGATGCCGAAGCGCATGCGCAGCACCTTTTCCTCTCGCGGGGTCAAGGTGGCAAGCACTTTCCGCGTCTGCTCGGCCAGGTTCATGTTGATGACCGCGTCGGAGGGGCTGACGATGGCCTTGTCCTCGATGAAATCGCCGAGGTGGCTGTCCTCCTCCTCCCCGATGGGCGTCTCGAGCGAGATGGGTTCCTTGGCGATCTTGAGGACCTTGCGCACCTTGTCGAGGGGCAGCTCCATCTTCTCGGCGATCTCCTCGGGGGTCGGCTCGCGCCCGAGCTCCTGCACGAGATAGCGGCTGGTGCGGATGAGCTTGTTGATGGTCTCGATCATGTGGACCGGGATGCGGATGGTCCGGGCCTGGTCGGCGATGGCGCGGGTGATGGCCTGCCTGATCCACCAGGTGGCGTAGGTCGAGAACTTGTAGCCGCGCTTGTACTCGAACTTGTCGACCGCCTTCATGAGGCCGATGTTGCCCTCCTGGATGAGGTCCAGGAACTGCAGCCCGCGGTTGGTGTACTTCTTGGCGATGGAGACCACGAGGCGCAGGTTGGCCTCGACGAGCTCGGTCTTGGCCCGCTCGCTCTTGTGCTCCCCCTCGCTGATGGCTCGGTAGGTCCGGCGCAGCTCCTCCACCGGCAGGAGCGCCTCCTCCTGGACCCGCATGATCTTGCGGATGGCGGTGCGCACCACCCGGTCGACGTCGTCGAGGTCCTCGAGGGAGAGGCGCAGCCTCTTGGCGAGCTTGCGCTTCTCGCCCTCGTCGGCCCGGGCGTCGCGGAGCAGCCGCTTCAGCTCCTTCACCGGCACGCTCACCCGCCGCTCGCACTCGAGGAGCTCGTGCTCGGCCTCCTCCACCCGCTTGATGAGCCCCTTGAGCTTCAGGACGATGCGGTCGATCTGCTTCTTGTTGAGCTGGATGGCCTCGAGGTTCTCCACCATCTGGCTCTCGACGCCGCGGATCTCGCCCTTCAGCTCCTTGCGCTTCACCTCGGAAAGCTTCTTCGAGACCAGGATCTCCTTCAGCTTGGCGACGTCGCGCTCGAGCTTGCGGATGCGGTCGATGTGCTTCAGCACGTGCTCGACCTTCTTCTCCTCCTCGCGCGGGAGCTTGGGGGCCGGGGCCTCGGCGCCCTCCGGCAGCGGGGTCTCCGGGGCCGCCTGGACCTGGACCTCCTCCTCCACCTCCTCGGCCTCCTCCTCGCCCTCCGGGGCGCCGGTCTCGTCGCCGGCGTCCTTGATGATCTCGCGCACCCTGATCTTGGCCTTGCGCAGCCGCTCGCCGAGGTCGAGGATCTCCTTGATGGCGATGGAGGAGGCCAGCACCGAGGCCAGGATCTCCTTCTCGCCCTCCTCGATGCGCTTGGCGATCTCCACCTCGCCCTCGCGGGTGAGCAGGGAGACCGACCCCATCTTGCGCAGGTACATGCGCACCGGGTCGTTGCTCTTCCCGTAGCC
This sequence comes from Anaeromyxobacteraceae bacterium, assembly GCA_035501995.1. GTDB lineage: Bacteria > Myxococcota > Myxococcia > Myxococcales > Anaeromyxobacteraceae > Anaeromyxobacter_A. Next base: position 17,210 of record DATJVF010000129.1, on the reverse strand, counting down.
GGGGTCCTCCTCCTCCTCCTTCTCCTCCTGCTCCTCCTCCTTCTGCGCCTCCGGCTCGGCGGGCGGCTTGTCGGGGAGCTTCATCTTCTTGGCGTCGTCGACCACCTCGATGTCGTGGTCGCCGAACATCGACATCACGTCGTCGATCTGCTCCGAGGACACGATGTCGGCCGGCAGGGCGTCGTTCACCTCGTCGTAGGTGAGGAAGCCCTTGTCGCGGCCGCGCTCCATGAGCGCCTTCACCTCGGAACGCTCGGCGATGTCGCCCTCGCCGATGCCATCGTCCTCCTCGTCCTCCTCGGCCTTCGACTCGGCCGCCTCGGCCTCCTCGGTCTCCGGCTCGCCCTCCTTGCGCTCCGCCCGCTCCTCGGCCTCGGGGTGGGACTTGCCCGGGCGGCGGGCCTCGGCCTTGCCCTTCGGCCGGCGGGCCGCCTCGGCGCGCGGCGCCTCGACCTTGGGGGCGGCCTTGGCCTTCTTGGCCTTCTCGGCCGGCCTCGCCTGCCTGGCCGCCTTCTTCTCGAGGGCCCGCCGGGCAGCCCGGGCCGGGCGCTTCTCGCGGGTGGCCTTGGCGCGCTCGCGCTTCTTGGCCCTCTTGTCCGCTCGGACCTTGGCGGGGCGCTTCTTGGCGATTTTCTTGGCGGCGTGAGACTTCGACGTCGTCATGTCCTCTCGCTCCCTGGGCTCCGAGGCTCGGTCCCCTTGCTTAACTGCTCGCGGGCGACCGAGCCCGCCGAACTTCTTGAGAATCCTTGACAGCGCGCCCTTCATCCGGACCTCCGGCCGTCGCGCCTCTTCTCGAGGTCGGCCCGCCTCCGGGTCGCGACCAGCATGGCCGTGCGCAGGCCCTCCGGGATCGGGCGTCCGGCCTGGGCGATCTCGGCGTTCAGGCGGTCGATCTCGGCCCGGAGCTGCTCGATCTTGGCCTCGACCGTGGCCTTGCGGAACTCGCGCTCGGCCTGCTCCGGCTCGGGCCGGGCCTGGGCGATGAGGCCCCTCACCCGGTTGTGAGCGCTCGCCGGCACGAGCGGCTCGAGGCGGGTGAGGAGCTCCTCGGTGCCGAGGGCCCCCTCCCCGAGCTCCCGCGCCAGAGGCTCGAGGGGGAGCCCGGTGAAGAGGGCGAGGAAGTGCTCCTCGCGGGCCACCTCGGCGAGCTTGGGGAAGGAGGCGAGGAGCCCGAGCGCGTCGATGGCGCTGCTCGCGAGCGGGGTCGAGCGCACCCGGGTCTCGACCGGCGCCGAGGCCGGGCCGGCCGCCATGGGGCGCGCGGTGCCGAGCTCGCGCGCCACCGCCTCCGGGGAGAGGTCGATCCGCTTCACCACCCGCTCCTCGAAGGTCTGCTTGGGCAGGCCGGGCGGCATCGACTCGAGCAGCGGGCGGAGCTGCCCGTAGGCGCGCATCCGCTGCTCGAAGGAGCTGCCCTGCGGGCTCGTGCCGCAGTGCTCGGCCACCGCCCGGTCGATGAGGTACTCGGTGAGCGGCTGGGCCGCGGCGATGAGCTTCTCCACCGCCGCTCCCCCCTCGGCGCGGGCGTACTCGTCGGGATCGGTCTTGCCGGCGCCGCGGGGCAAGAGGGCCACCCGCCCCATGATCCCGGAGGGGAGGAGCGCGCTCGCCGCCTTGGTGGCGGCGGCCACCCCCGCCGCGTCCCCGTCGAAGAGGAGGGTGAGGGTCCGGCAGTCGAGCCTGGTGAGGAGCTCGACGTGCTCGGGGGTGAGGGCGGTACCGCAGGCGCCCACGGCGTTGCGCACTCCCACCTGGTGCAGGCCGAGGACGTCGAAGTAGCCCTCCACCAGCACCGCCGAGCGGGTGCGGCGGACGTGCTCGCGCGCGAGGTCGGTGCCGAAGAGCACCCGGCTCTTCTTGTAGAGCAGGGACTCCGGGCTGTTGATGTACTTGGCGAGCTTCTCCGGGGCGCCCGGCAAGAGGCGCCCCCCGAAGGCGATCACCTCGCCGTCCGGGGAGGCGATGGGGACCATGAGCCGCCCGCGGAACCGGTCGTAGCGGCTCTGGCCGTCGCGCCGCGCCACGAGCCCGGCCTTCTCCAGGGTCTCTGGCCGGATCCCCTTCTTCTCGAGGCGCGCGGTGAGGTCGTCCCAGGCGGTCGAGGCCACCCCGAGCCTGAAGCGCTTCGCCGCCTCGGCGTCGAGACCGCGCGAGGCGAGGTAGGCCCGCGCCTCCTCGCCGTAAGGGCTCTCCAGGCGGGCGGCGAAGTAGCGGGCGGCCGCCTCGCAGGCGGCGAGGAGTTGGGCGCGCTCCTCGCGGCGCCGGCGTTGCTCGGCCGAGTCCTCCTCGCGCTCGGGGATCTCCACCCCGACCTCCGCCGCCATCTCTCGCACGACCTCCGGGAACTCCTTGCCCTGCAGCTTCTGCAGGAACTTGAAGACGTCTCCGTACTCCCCGCACCCGTAGCACTTGAAGTGCCGGTCCTCCGGATAGACGTGAAAGCTCGGCGTGCGCTCTCCGTGAAAGACGCAGCACCCCTTAAAGGTGCGGCCGGACCGCTTCAGCTCCATGTGGCGGCCGATCACCGCCACGATGTCGACCCGCCCGCGGATTTCCTCGATGACCGCGTCCGGGATCACCCGGCGCCTCCTAGGGTGGAGCCAGTTCGGAGGGGGCCTCGGTGCGAGGGGCTCCCTCGGCACCACGCCCTCGGCCCCGCCCGCCACGTCGAGCGAGGGCCCCCCGACCCCGTCCTTCGCGCCAGAGACCCGGCTGCGGGCGAAAGGCCCGCCCACCGCCCCTCGGAGTCAGGGCCGCGCGGCGGCTGGGGGCGCCCCCGGGCGCGCGAAGGTCGGCGAGCCTCCGCTCGTCCCTCCCGCCGAGGGCGACCGCCAGGTCAAGGCCGAGCTGCTCCCGAAACCCCATGCTTCGCACCGCTCGAGGCGCCCGCGGCGCTTCGCCCGCGCCGCCCGCACGTCTGGCGCTCCCCCTGCTAGTAACTCTTGCGCATCTTCTTCAGGGCGCGCTTCTTGGCGGCGAGGGCCTTCTTCTTGCGCTTCACGCTCGGCTTCTCGTAGTGCTCGCGCTTGCGGATCTCCGAGAGGATGCCGGCCTTCTCACACTGCTTCTTGAAGCGCTTCATGGCGTTCTCGAACGACTCGCCGTCCTTGACTCGCACCGCCGTCATGCTCTTTCGCCCCCGGGAGAAGGGTTTATAAAAGGCGACAAGCCGGGCGGCGCCCCGCCCGGCCTGTCCTGTGGGTCAGCTCGCGGCTTTTAGAGAAAAACCGGTCCGATGTCAAGGGGTTTTGCCTGGGCTTCCCGCCAGGTTGGCGCCCCCGGGGGTCGGGCTGTGCCGCCGCTCCAGGATGGCGTAGACCGCCGAGGGGGTCACGTCGGCCGAGGCGAGCAGCACGAGCAGGTGGTAGAGGAGGTCGGCCGCCTCGTGGGCCAGGTGGTCCGCCGACTCCTTGCCGTCGAGGAGCGCCTGGTGCGCCTCGTTCACCTCGTAGGCCTCCTCGGCGATCTTGCGCCGCACGAGGGAGGGGTTCGCGAGGAGCTGGCGGGTGTAGCTCTTGGTGGCCGACTCGTCGGCCTTGCGCGACTCGATGACGGCCCACAGCTTCGCGAGAAAGTGCTCGTCGGCCATGGTTCGCTCCTCCTTCGGATCCTCGGAAGGGTGACCCCTTTTCCACCCGGCCGGCCTTCGGCGTCCCCTAGTGAGGCCAGATGGGCCCCGGCGCGCAAGAGGCCGCCCGGGGCGTCTAGGCGCTGGCCTCGCCGGGCGGCCTCGGCCTCACCTCGAAACCCCGCTCGCGCAGGTAGGCCTTCGCCTCCTCCACCGTGTACTGCCCGTCGTGGAAGATGCTGGCCGCGAGCGCGGCGTCGGCGAACCTAAGGCCCTCGGCGAGGTGCTCGAGCGTCCCCACCCCGCCCGAGGCGATGACCGGGATCGGGACCCGGTCGCAGACGCGTTCGAGGAGCTCGAGGTCGTAGCCGGCGCGGGTGCCGTCGCGGTCCATGCTGGTGAGGAGGAGCTCGCCGGCCCCGCGCCGCGCCACCTCCTCGGCCCAGGCGAGGCCGTCCACCCCGGTGGGCGTGGTCCCCCCGGCGATGTAGACCTCCCAGCCCTTCCCGCGCCGCTTCACGTCGATGGCCAGGACGAGCGCCTGGGCGCCGGCCACCGCCGACAGGCGGTCGACGAGCCCGGGGTCCTTGACCGCGGCGGAGTTGACGCTCACCTTGTCGGCCCCGGCCCGGAGCAGGGCCACCATCTCCGCCTCGCTGCGCACCCCGCCCCCCACGGTGAGGGGGGCGAAGACGCGGGCGGCGGTCCGCTCCACGAGCGAGAGCAGGGTGCCGCGGTTCTCCCGGGTGGCGGCGATGTCGAGGTAGGTGACCTCGTCGGCGCCCTGGGCGTCGTAGCGGGCGGCCGCCTCGACCGGGTCCCCGGCGTCGCGCAGGTTCACGAAGTGGACGCCCTTCACCACGCGGCCGTCCTTCACGTCGAGACAGGGGATGATGCGCTTCGCGGGCAAGGTCACTCCTTGGCGAGCAAAAGGGCCTCCTCGAGGTCGATGCGGCGCTCGTAGAGCGCCTTCCCGATGATGAGGCCGAAGACCCCGGCCGCCTTGCAGGCGCGCACGTCGTCGAGCGAGGCCACCCCGCCCGAGGCCACCACGTCCACCTCGGCCTCGCGCGCCAGGCGGGCGGCGCCCGCCGCATCGACGCCGGTGAGCATGCCGTCGCGCGCGACGTCGGTGTACTCGACGAGCCTCACGCCGGCCTCGCGGACGCGGCGCGCCACCAGGCTCGCCGTGAGGCCGGTCCCCTCCCGCCAGCCCGCCACGGCCACCTCGCCGCCCTTGGCGTCGATGCCGCAGACGATCCGGCCCGGGAAGCGGGCGCAGGCCGCCGCGACGAGCTCCAGGCGCGCCACCGCGGCGGTCCCGAGCACGGCCAGGCTCGCCCCCAGCGCGAGCACGGCCCCGACGTCGTCGAGGGTCCTGAGGCCCCCGCCCACCTCGAAGGGCACGCCCACCGCGGCGATGCGCCCGAGGGCCTCCAGGTTCACCGGCCGTCCGGCGCGAGCGCCGTCGAGGTCCACCACGTGGAGGCGCTCGGCCCCCGCCTCGCGGAAGCGCGCCGCCACCTCTCCCGGGTCGGTGCCGTAGACCGTCGGGTCCTCGAAGGCGCCCTGGCGCAGGCGGACCACCCGGCCGCCGAGCAGGTCGATGGCGGGGAGGATCAGCATCGACCGCGGTGCGCTCCCTGGCGGCGAAGGGTCTTCTGGCCTCGGTCTCACAGCCGCACGAACCTCTCGAGGAGGGCGAGCCCGACCCGCTGGCTCTTCTCCGGGTGGAACTGCACCGCGAACACGTTCCGGTCGGCGAGCGCCGCGCAGTAGGGGCGCCCGTGCACGGCCAGGAGCGCGGTGCCGCGGGCCTCGGCCGGGGCCGCGAAGGAGTGGGCGAAGTAGACGTACTGTCCGTCGAGCGGGCGGAAGAGGGGGTGGCAGGCCGGGGTGGCCTTGACCGGGCTCCAGCCGATGTGGGGCAGCTTGACCGTGTCGGGCAGGCGGTCGACCACGCCGGGGATGACCCCGAGGCCCTTCGCGCCGCCGTGCTCGACCCCCTCCTCGAAGAGCAGCTGCAGGCCGACGCAGATGCCGAGCACCTTGGCGCCGCCCTCCACCGCCTCGAGCAGCGCCTCGGCGCAGCCGGAGGCGCGCATGGCGTCGGCGCAGGCCTTCATCGAGCCCTGGCCCGGCACCACCACCCGCTCGGCCCGGGCGATGGCGGAGGGGTCGCGGGTGAGCACCACCTCGGCCCCCACCACCCGCAGGGCGTTCTCCACCGAACGCAGGTTGCCCGCGCCGTAGTCGACGAGAGCGATGGCACTCACAGGGCCCCCTTGGTGGAGGGCAGGCCCCCACCCTCCACCCTCAGCGCGGCCTTGAGGGCGCGCGCGGTGGCCTTGAACATGGCCTCCACGACGTGGTGCAGGTTGCGCCCGTAGCGCACGTTGAGGTGCAGGGTGAGCGCCGCGTGGTTCACCAGGGCCTGGAAGAAGTCCTGCGTCAGGTCCACGTCGTAGGCCCCGATGAACTTCTTCCCCGAGGGCAGGTGGGCGTTCAGGGTGAGGTGGGGCCGGCCGGAGCAATCGACCACCGCCTCCACCAGCGCCTCGTCGAGCGGCACCACCGCGTGGCCGTAGCGGGCGAGGCCGGTCTTGTCGGCGAGCGCCTGCCGGAGCGCCTGGCCGAGGGCGATGCCCACGTCCTCCACGGTGTGGTGGGCGTCGACCTCGAGGTCGCCCTTCGCCTGCACCCTGAGCGCCATCCCGCCGTGCTTGGCGAGCTGCTCCAGCATGTGGTCGAAGAAGGGGAGCCCGGTCCTGATGGCGGAGGGGCCCGGAGCGAGGCGCAGGGCGAGCTCGACGTCGGTCTCGCGCGTCTTGCGGGTCACCCGCCCCGAGCGAGGGGCCGCCTTCACGACAGGGCGTCGCGCAGCGCTTCTAGGCACGTGGCGTTCTCCTCGGCGGTCCCGGCCGTGATGCGCAGGCAGCGCTCGAGCGAGCCGGGGCGGGACAGGTTGCGGACGAGCACGCCGCGGGCGAGCAGGCGTTCGTAGACCGCCCGCGCGTCGCCTGGGGTGCGGACGAGCACGAAGTTGGCGTCGCTCGGGAAAACCTCCAGGCCACCCAGGCGGCGGAGCCCCGCCTCGAGGGCGCGGCGGCTCTCGGCCACCCGCCGGATGCGGGCCTCGAGCCTCTCCGGGCGCTCGAGGGCCAGGCGGGCGAGCGCCAGCGAGACCGCGTTCACGTTGTAGGGGAGCCTCACCTTGTCGAGCTCGGCGATGGCGTCCGCCGGGCCGACGAGCGCTCCGAGCCGCAGGCCGGCCAAGCCCACCTTGGAGAGCGAGCGCATGACGAACAGGCCGGGCACCGCCCCCACGCGCCCGAGCAGGGTCTCGCCGCCGAAGTCGGCGTAGGCCTCGTCGGCCACCAGGACCCCGTCCATGGCCACCGCCAGCCGCTCCATCACCGCCGGGTCGAAGCGGTTGCCGGTGGGGTTGTTGGGCGAGGCGAAGAAGGCCAGGGCCGGCCGCTCGCGGCGGATGGCGGCGGCGAGCGCGGCCTCGTCGAGCTCGAAGCCCGCCCCGAGCGGCACCGCCACCGGACGGGCACCGTGGGCGAGGGCGATGGCCTCGTACTCGCCGAAGGTGGGCACCGGGAAGAGCACGGCGCCCGGGGCGCCGTCGCGGGCGCCCCCGAAGGCGGTCATGAGGATGGCGATGATCTCGTCGGAGCCGTTGCCGAGCAGGATCTCCTCGGGCCGGACGCCGTAGCGGCGCGCCAGGGCCTCGCGCAAGGGGCGCCCGCTCACCTCCGGGTAGCGGTGGAGCGGCACCCTCGAAAGCTCGCGGGCCAGGGCCTCGCGCTCCTCCGGCTCGAGGCCGAAGGCCGCCTCGTTGGCGTCGAGGCGGACGAGGTCCGCTCGCGCGCTCGCGTAGTCGAAGGGCCGGTAGGCGGAGAGGGCGAACACCTCGCGGCGCAAGAAGTCCCGCCAGCTCATCCTCGGACCCTCCGCGCCTTCGCCCGGCGCCCCCCCCGGCGGGCCAGCCGCAGGCGCACCGCCCGGGCGTGCCCCTCGAGCCCCTCGGCGGCGGCGAGCACCTCCACCGCCGGGGCCACCCGCGCGAGCGCAGCCGGGGTCAGGTCGACCACGCTCATGCGGCGGCGGAAGGTGGCGACCGACAGCGGCGAGGCGAAGCGCGCGGTGCCGGCGGTGGGGAGGACGTGGCTCGGCCCGGCCACGTAGTCGCCCACCGCCTCCGGCGTGTGCGCGCCCAGGAAGACCGCCCCGGCCCGCGAGACGCGCTTCACCCAGCGGTGAGCGTCGGGGAGCAGCAGGGCCAGGTGCTCGGGGGCGAAGGCGTCGGCGAGCCGCACCGCCTCCTCGACGTCGCGGGTGACGACGAGCGCCCCGCGCTCCTCGACCGCCCGCCAGGCGATCTCCCGGCGCGGCAGGTCCTCGAGCTGGCGCAGGACCTCCGCCTCGACCGCCTCGGCGAGCGCCGGCGAGGGGGTGAGCAGCACCGGGACGGCCCGCACGTCGTGCTCGGCCTGGGCGATGAGGTCGCTCGCGGCCTCGGCCGGATCGGCCCGCGGGCCCGCCACCACCACCACCTCGGTCGGCCCGGCGATCATGTCGATGTCCACCTGGCCATAGACCAGGCGCTTCGCGGCCGCCACGTAGGCGTTGCCCGGGCCGCAGACCTTGTCGACCGCCGGCACGGTGGCGGTGCCGTAGGCGAGGGCCGCCACCGCCTGGGCTCCGCCGATGCGGAAGAGCCGGCCCACCCCGGCCACGTGGCAGGCGGCGAGCGTCCAGGGGTCGACCTCGCCCCGCCCCCGCTGGCCCGGGGAGCAGACCACCACCTCGAGGACCCCCGCCACCTGGGCCGGCAGCGCGGTCATGAGGACCGTCGACGGGTAGCGGGCGGTGCCGCCCGGCGCGTAGAGGCCGACCCGGCCGAGCGGCCGGGAGAGCTGGGAGAGGACCGACCGCTGCCGGTCCCTGAAGGGGAGCACCTCCGCGTTCCGCTCGCGGCGGTGGAAGGCCACGATGCGCTCCTTGGCGAGGAGGAGGGCGCGGCGCCCGGCGGCGGGGAGGGCGCCGAAGGCGGCGCGGAACTCCTTTTGGCCGAGCTCGAGCGCCCGGGCGCTCGCCGGCCTCCAGCCGTCGTATCGCCGGGTGAGCTCGACGAGGGCGAGGTCGCCCCGGGCGCGCACCTCCTTCACGATGCGCGCGGCCCGCGACCGCACCCCGGCTTCGTCCTCCTCCGAGCCGCGGGCGCAGAGCTTTGACCAGGCCTCCTCGAACGAGGGATCGCGGGTGGTGTAGGTCTTCAAGGCCGGCTCCGAAAGACCGATCCTTATAGCGCGAGCCCGAAGCCCCGCGCGAGGCTTAAGAATTGTCCCGCAAGTTCGGCCACGAGCTCGCTCCCCACCGCCTCGCTCCACGGCCTTCACCGCTTCCATCGCGACCGTCTCTTGGTCGCGCGTGGTGGACGGGATCCTCATACCCACCCGGGATGACGCTTCTGCTCGGTCGCAGAACCGCCGCCGGTCGTGCCACGCCCAGGTCCTCGTCCGTCCGCCGACACGACCTGCCCGTCATCCGGTTCTCGGGTGGCGGGCGTGGCCATCAGAACGACCCGATCTTCATCGCCGGTTCCCCGTCAAAGGTCCTCGGCCGCTTGCGCGGCCAGGTCCTCGCTTGCAGGTGGCTGTGGGGGCTTCGAGGAACTCCTTGCCCCCGTCCTCCGCGGAAGCCGAATCCTCCGCGACAGGGGGTGGCGGCCGTCCACGAGTCGAGCCCGGCGGCGCAGGAACCGGCGCATCCTTCGGGACCATCGCCGCCGAGCAGACTCTCGCGCGCACGCTCTTGCCGCCGTGGACTTCCTCGGTGACCGCCTTGGACCGCAGACGCCGGTGCGCCACGCGTCTCCCCGTCGGGGTGACCCTGCCCGTCGGGCCAAGCTGCTAAGAATCGAGCGCATGGCCGCCCCGACCTCCGACCTCTGGATGCAGAACCTCCTCGACGAACGCGACGGCGCCGCCCTCTACGAGGGCCTGGCCCGCTACGAGCGGGACCCGAGGCGGGCGCGCCACTTCAACGAGCTCGCGGAGGACGAGCGCCGCCACGCTGACATCTGGCGGCGCAAGCTCGAGAAGGAGGGCGTGGCGCTGCCGCCCTACCGCCCCTCCCCGCGGGTCCGCGCGCTCGTCTGGCTCGCGCGGCGGCTCGGGTCGGGCGCGGTCCTGCCCCTCGTCGTGGACGCCGAGGCGGGCGACGCCGACAAGTACGACCAGCAGGGCGGCGAGGCGACCGCCATGGCCGAGGAGGAACGCGCCCACCGGCGGGTGCTCGCCGACCTCGGGCGGAGCGAGCCCGAGGAGGCGCGCGCCCTCATCGCCAGCCGCGAGCGCTGGCACCAGGGTGGCCGGGCCGGCTCGATCCGCGCCGCCATCTTCGGCATGAACGACGGCCTGCTCTCGAACCTCTCGCTCATCCTGGGGGTGGCCGGCGCCGGGGTGGCCCCGGGCACGGTGCTCGTCACCGGCTTCGCCGGCCTCCTCGCCGGTTCCTTCTCGATGGCAGCCGGCGAGTACACCTCGGTGGCGAGCCAGCGCGACCTGCTCGCGCGCCAGGTGGCGCTCGAGAAGCGGGAGATCGAGGCCGCCCCCGAGGAGGAGGCGGCCGAGCTGGCGCTCATCTTCAAGCAGAAGGGGCTCTCGACCGAGCAGGCGAGCCGGACGGCCTCCGAGATCCTCAAGAACCCCGACTCGGCGCTCGACACCTTGGTGCGCGAGGAGCTCGGGCTCGACCCGGCGGACCTGGGTTCTCCGCTCGCCGCAGCCTCGTCCTCATTCGTGATGTTCTCGCTGGGGGCGTTCATCCCCATCCTGCCGTTCTTCCTCGCGAGCGGGTCCCACGCGGCGGCCGCCTCGGCGGGCCTCGCCCTGGCGGTGCTCGCCGGGGTGGGGGCGCTCGTCGGCTTCCTCTCCGGGACCTCGCTCTGGCGCTCGGTGGGGAGGATGGTGGGCCTGGCGGCTCTGGCCGCCGGCGTGACCTACGGGGTGGGGCGGCTGTTCGGGGCGGCGATCCGCTAAGGCCGCGCCCCTCTTCACGGCTCCTCGTCGCCCTCCTCCCCCGCTCGCGCCGGCCGCTCCTTCTCCTCCTCCCGCGGCGGCGGGAGCTCGGCGGTGAAGGCCCTGCGCTTCTCGCGCCGGCGCGCGTAGTAGCGGTTGACGGAGGGCAGGCTGAAGCGGTTCAGGGTCACCGAGTGGGTGACGATGGCGTTCAGCCGGTCGATGTCCTCGAACCAGGGGGGCAGGTGGACCGGCCCCGTGCACAGGCCCTCCTCGACGAGGTCGCGCACGAGCTCCGCCTCGTCGACGCTCATCTTGCCGGCGAGGAAGGCGCGCACGATGTCGAGGTCGCGCTGCTCGAGCGCCGCCCTGAGGAAGTTGAAGGTGCGGCAGTAGCCGCGCTGGTAGGCGACGTCCTTCGTGAAGGGGGCTCCGCCCTCGAGCACGCCGCCCCGGAAGACGCGCTCGCACATCTGGGCCGCCTTCTGGGGCGAGAAGCGCGAGAGGAGGTAGCGGTACACCTCGAGGTAGTCGGCCCCGCGGGCCGCCATGTCGACGGCGATGGTCCGCTCGCCGAGCTCGATGTAGCGCTCGTCGGTGATGTGGCCGGAGAGGAACTCGGCCACGATCGCCCCGCCCTCCTGGGATTCGGTGTGGCGGGGGAAGCCGACCCCCAAGACGCCGAGCACCGGCTGGGCGAAGCCGTTCATGGAGGTGAGCACGTGCCAGAGGCCCTCGTGGTGGGCGAGGGCCTGCACCTGCCGCGGCGTGAAGAGGGCCCCTTTCCGGAGGGTGATCCGGGTGGCGCCCGAGGCGGCGTTGGCGGTGAGGCGCGTGCGCACCAGCACCTTGACCTGTCCGCCGAGGTAGGGCGCGCAGAGCGCCCTCACCTCGCGGGCCGCCTCCTCGGCCGGCACGGTGGCCTCCTCGTTGCGGGCGCGCGGGCGCGCCGCCCACAGCCGCGCGATGGCGAGGTTGTCGGTGGAGGTGTCGGGGAAGCGATCGCGCGGGTCGCCGTAGATCTCCTGCGAGAGTTCGTAGAAGCGCCGGCTCCCGCGGGCGGCCAGCATGCGCACCACCACCGTGAACTCCCCGCACTTCTCGCGCAGGAGCGCCTCCACCGGGTTCTGGCCTCGCATCTGGCGCGCGAGCGCGCGCAGCTCCTTCACCTTCTCGTTCGGCTCGAACCCGAGCGGCGGGTACTCGGGCCGCGGCAGCTCCTTCGCCCCGTGCCTGAAGAAGCGCTCGTGGACCCCGGGATCCCAGTTGATGGCCTTCAGGATCCGGATCGGGCGCTGGGCCTGGAGGAGCGCCTGGGAGTAGCGGCGCAGCGCCTCGGCGCCGCGGGGAAGCTCCTTCTGCGCCGAGGGGGGCACGGGCCTCAAGGCTATCAGCCGACCGGCGCGGAGGATGGGGATCCCCCGCCAGGAAAGGTCGTTCGGGCAGGGTCCTTCCCTAGAAGGCGCCCTTTCGAGTGGACCTCGGGCCGAGAGGGCCCAAGGGCCGCGGGTGAAGCCCTTCGGGCGGCCCCTCGCTAGACCGCGCCGCCGGCGGCGACCGGTGGGGCCCCTCCGCCGCCCTCGGTCTCGCCCTTCGGCTCGTCTGGCTCGGGGTGGTTCACCCGATCGCGAAGCTCCTTTCCGGTGCGGAACAGGATCCCCCGCTTGGGCTTCACCGGAATAACCTCACCCGTCTTGGGATTGCGCCCCTGGTAGCCCTCGTAGTGCTTGACGTGGAAGGCCCCAAGTCCTCGGATTTCGATGTTTTCGCCCTTGCAGAGAGCGGTCTTCATCGACTCGAAGATGGTCTCGATGGTGAGCTCCGCTTGCTTCTGGGTCACGCCGCGCTTGACGACCAAGATGTTGATGAGATCCGACTTGAGCATGCAGCGCTCCGGCAAGATCGATGGGTCCCCACCCCTAAAACCGTGAGGTGCGAGAGAGCCTAGCCGAACCCGCGAAAATCAGCAAGGGTTCCAATGGCATGGGTAGCGCGACGGCGGCGAGGGGGGCCTTTTGGCCTCTAGGAAGGCCCCTCGGCCACCCCGGCGGCTTCGCCCTTCCTCACCCTCGCGCAGAGCACCTCGTAGTCCTCGCGAGCGAGGGCCTCCAGGGCGGCCGCCTCCCCTTTCCCGAGGAGGTCCGCGACGATGCGCTCGCTCGAGCCGCCCGGAGCGGTCCGAGCCTCCCCGGCGACGGCGCGCCGAACGTCGGAAAGGGTGATCTCCCGGAGCGGCCGGGCCGGCACGAGCCCGCCGCCCAGGACCTCGAGGACGAGCCCGCGGGCGCGCAGCGTGCCGAGGATTTCGCGCACCGCCTCCCCGAAGGTCTCGACGCGATAGGCGACCTCGCCCGGGTCGGGCGGCGCGGCGCCGTCCCGGTAGGCGAGCGCCACCTCCAGCATGGCGCGGGCGGCGAGGAGCTCCCTCGCGACCGGGGTGCCCTCCGCCTCGGGCGCGCGCCCGCGCAGGAGGGCGCGGGCGTGCTGGACGACGAAGGAGACCCGCGCGCCGTAGAGCACCAGGGTCCAGGAGACGTACAGCCAGAGCAGGAAGATGGGGACCGCCGCCACGCTCCCGTAGATGGCGGAGTACCGCACGAAGCGGGTGAGCCCGAAGGTGTAGAGGGCCTTCGCGATCTCGAAGCTCACCCCGGCCGCGAGGGCGCCCACCGCCGCCGGCACGAACCTCACCCGCGTCGCCGGCACGAACAGGTAGAGGGCGAGGAAGAGCAGGCACGAGAGCAGCACCGCCGCCGCCCGGGCGAGGAGCTGGCCGACCGGGACCCCGGCCAGGAAGCCCCCGAACACCCGGCCCAACGCGAGCGAGCCGGCGAGCAGGAGCGGGGCCAGGGTGAGGATCGCCCAGTAGACGAGCGCGCGGGCGGCGATGGACCTCGGGCGCCTGACCGCCCACACCGCGTTGAGCGCCCGCTCCACGTGGGCGAACAGGCTCGCGGTGGAGACGACGAGCAGCGCTCCGCCCACCAGGCCGGCGCTGGTGGCGTGGGCGTTCTTCAGGAAGCGGTCGAGCTGGGGCTCGATCGCCGCCCGGGCGCCCACCGCCAGGTTGTCGAGCAGGAAGGCGTGGACCGGCCGCCAGAGGGCTTCCATGCCGGTGAAGGCCTGCAGCACCGAGAACACCAGCACGAGCGCCGGCACCACCGCGAAGAGCGAGAGGTAGGTGAGGGCCATGGCCCGCGAGCGCAGGTCGCCGCCGTTGAGCGCCCGGGCGAGGAGCCGGGCGGTCGGCAGGCCCCGCCGCGTACGTTCGAGGAGGCCGCCCGCCTTCACGGCCGAAGGACCTCCCGCCGCCGAAGGTCGGGTGCGGCGGGGAGGGCGGGGCCCGGGCGCACGCCGCTCGTCGTCGGCCGGGTCACGTCGGGTGGCCCGGCGGCCCTAGGCCTTGCCGGGGTCGGTGGGGACCTCGGCGGAGAGGGCGGCGGGGGCGGCCTCGGCCGCGTCCGGCTGGGACGCTCCCGACCGGCCCTGCCCGCGCGGCCCGCCCCGGCCGCGCCGCTCGTCGCGCTCGCCCCGGTCGTACCGCCCGTAGAGGTCGAACTGCTCCTGGTGGTAGCTCGTCTGCGGCTTCACCTGGATGGTCTTGTTGAAGCGGTCCATGAGGTAGCGCAGCTCGTCGCGCTCCTCGCCCTGCAGGATGCGGGCGACCTCCGGGTGGCAGTTCACCACCAGCACCGGCTCCGGGAAGGAGGCGGCCTCGCGCCGGATCTCGCGGAAGATCTCGTAGGCGGCGGTGGTGCGGGACTTCACGTGGCCCTTGCCCTCGCAGTAGCTGCAGGGCTCGTTCATGAGGCGGGTCACCGACTCGCGCACCCGCTTGCGGGTCATCTCGACCAGGCCGAGCTCGGAGATCTTGAGGACGTTGGTCTTGGCCTTGTCGCGGCCGAGCGCGTCCTGCAGGGCCTTGAAGACCTTGTCGCGGTTCTGCGGCTTGTCCATGTCGATGAAGTCGATGATGATGATGCCGCCGATGTTGCGGAGCCGGAGCTGGTAGACGATCTCCTTGGCCGCCTCGATGTTGATCTTGGTGATGGTCTCCTCGAGGTTCTTCTTGCCCACGTAGCGGCCGGAGTTGACGTCGACGGCGGTGAGCGCCTCGGCCTGGTCGATGATGATGTAGCCGCCGCTCTTCAGCCACACCTTGCGCTGGCTCGCCCGCTTGAGCTCCTGCTCGATGCCGTAGGCGTCGAAGATGGGCTCCCCGCCCTGGTAGAGCTCGATCTGCGACTCGAGGTGCGGGGCCTGCTCCTTCACGAAGCGCAGGATGCGCTCGTACTCGTCGCGGTCGTCGATGACGAGCTTCTGGACGTCGGCGGTGAACAGGTCGCGGGTGGCGCGCAGGATGAGGTCCAGGTCCGGGTGGAGCAGGGCCGGCGCACCCACCTTGTCCTTCTGGCGGATGATCTCGTTCCACACCTGGATGAGGAAGCGGATGTCGGCCTCGAGCTTGGGGGCCTCCACGCTCTCGGCCACCGTGCGGACGATGAAGCCGGTCCCCTCCGGGCGCATGCGGTCCACGATCTCCCTCAGCCGGCGCCGCTCGCCCTCCTTCTCGATGCGCCGCGAGATGCCGATGTGGTCCACCGTCGGCATGAAGACGAGGTGCCGGCCGGGCAGCGAGATGTGGCTGGTGATGCGGGCCCCCTTGGTGCC
Organism: Anaeromyxobacteraceae bacterium; assembly: GCA_035501995.1. Taxonomy (GTDB): domain Bacteria; phylum Myxococcota; class Myxococcia; order Myxococcales; family Anaeromyxobacteraceae; genus Anaeromyxobacter_A. The sequence goes on along the minus strand of DATJVF010000129.1, from coordinate 1,937 downwards.
GATGGGGTCCTTCGCCACCTGCACGATCACCTCCTGCCCCTCGCGCAAGAGGTCCTGGATGCTCTTCGCCTCCCGCGGGCGGCGCTCGTCGCGGCCGTGGCCGTTGCGGTGCCCGTTGCGGTCGTTGTTGCGGCGCCCCCGGTCGCGATCGTCGCGGCGGCCCCGCTCGCGCCCGTCGCGCGCCTCGCGCGCCGCCTCGGGGGGCCTCGGCCGCTCGAGCTGGCCGGACTCGGGCTCGGCGGCCTCCGGACCGGGGGGCGGCGGGGCGGGCGGCTCGCCGCCCTCCGCGGCGGGAGCGGCCTCGGGCTCGGCGGGGGCGAGCGCGGCCGCCTCGGGCGCGAGCGTCGGGAGCGAGGCCATGGGCTCCGGCGGGACCGCCTGGGTGAGGGGGATGGGGGTGGGCTCGGGCCGAGCCTCCTCCTCCGGCCCGGCCGGCGGAGGCGGTTCGGAGGCCCTCTCCGGCTCGGGCAGGGGCGCCTCGGCGACCGGTCCCTCCGCGGGGAGGGCGAGCGACTCCGGAGCGCCCGGGAGGACTCCCTCGGCCGGGACGATGAGGGCGCCGGCGCGCACGCGCGCCTCCTGCTCCTCGGCCTCCTGCTCGCTCGGGACCTCGTGCAGGACCGCGGCGTGCTCGCCCTCGGTGAGCTCGAACTCCTCGGAGAAGTCCGGGTCGCCGTAGACGTCGCCCACGTAGAGGAAGGCCGCCTTCTCGAGGCCGATGTCGACGAAGGCCGCCTGCATGCCGGGGAGTACCCGGACCACGCGGCCCTTGTAGATGTTGCCGACTATCCCCTTGTCGCGCTTGCGCTCGAGGTAGAACTCGTGAATGGTGCCGCTCTCGACCAGGGCGACGCGCGTCTCGGCGCCCGCGGCGTTGATGACGAGAATGCTCGAACCGGCCATGTGGGACCCTCGCTGGCCCGGCCGGGGCGCGCGCGAGAGGGAGGTTGTGCCACGCGAGGCCGCGATCGCGACGGAACCGCCCCCGGTGGGGCCGGACTCGTCCAATCGATCATGGAACTGGCGCTCACGTCCGCATCCTTCCGCCCCGCTCCCCAGAGGCCGCCAGGGGCAGCCCGGTCCGGGCGTTCAAGTTCAGGCGTCGAGGTAGCGGGGGGCGCGCGGCGGATTCTCCGGTCGGCGGTTCCCCCAGGCTTTCTCGAAACTGACGCCTTCCTTCAAGATCTTCACTCCTCGTGGCATCACCCCGTCCCCGAAGATGGCGGCCAGCACCTCGGCTGGCTTGGCGGTGCCGGACGGGTCCGCCTTCAAGCTGAACGCGACCCGGCGCTGGCCCTCAGAGGCGAGGTGGGTCACGTAACGCTTCAGGTCTATCTCCCTTGCCTTGGGTTGTGCAATCTTCTCGCCGCGCTTTCGGCCGCCGCCTTTTGGGGGCGCGGGCCGGCTCACCGCGGCCTCCGGCCTGGCGAGGAAGGCCGAGATGCGCTCGGCCAGCGCATCCTCGGTCCAATCCTCAGCAAAATCAACTACATAGTGAACAGCGCGCTGTGCCGCACTGATCGAGGGCGCCTTCGGGTCGAGCGGGCGCGCGTCCTCGACGGAGAGCCCGGGCGGGAAGGTCTTCGCGAGCCTCGCCGCCACCGCGTCTGCCTCGTGCACCCCGACGAGCTCGAGGTCCATGAACTCGCAGGAGCTCTCCACCCCCACCGGCAGCGCGGGCCCGAAGGCGACCTTGGGCTTCGGATGGTAGCCCTGCGAGTAGGCCATGGGGAGCGCGGCCCGGCGGATGGCGCGCAGGAGGGCGTGCATGACCTCGAGGTGCGAGAGGGCCACCAGGCGGCCGGCCTTGGCGTAGCGCACCCGCACGTGGGTGCGGGCCGGCGAGGGGGGCGGGGGAGCGGGGCGGCGCTCTTTCGGAGTGTAGTCCTCGAGCTCGTAGGTCCGGTTCTTCACGACCTCGTAGTCGCAGGCGCCGC
>DATJVF010000128.1:0-8620 GCA_035501995.1 Anaeromyxobacteraceae bacterium | reverse complement strand
CGATCCGGTCGTTGAAGATGCGCTTCGTGCGGTTGTTGACGAGGTCGACGGCGTTGTTGCCGGTGAGGGGCTGCGCGTAGCGCTGGTTGTGGGTGGGCAAGTACCCGTTCTTGTCCACGAGCACGGTGGCGTTGAGGGTGGGGGACTTGGCGAGGTAGGTCTCCTCGATGGGGAGGATGTCGCGATCGGAGAGCTTGTCCCAGTCGGTGGTGAACTTGGGCGGGTCGGTCTTCGGTACCGGGTAGTAGAGGAAGCTGAAGAGCCGCGCCTCGGTGACCTCCTTGGCCTCGATCCACTTCTCCATCGCCTCGCCGCAGCGGCGGCTCACCTCCTGGGCGAGCGCCAGCATCTCCCGGTCCTGGGCGGAGAGGGCCTCCGGGCCCGGCGCCGCCGCGCGCGACTGGGCCAGGGAGGGGACGGGCAGCGCGGCGAGGAGGAGGGCCAGCGCGAGGGCGGGGCGGAAGGGTGCGGTCATGGGTGCGGTCTCCACGTTCATTGCCCGAGCCGGCTCATGGCGGCCTTCATGCTGGCGCGCAGCCGGTCGATGGACTTGGTGAGGATGCCGATCTCGTCCAGGGCGTCGGTCTTGAGGGGTGTGTCGAGCCCCTCGCCCAGGCTGATCTGGTCGGCGGCGGCGGTGAGCCCGATGACCGGCCGCATGGCCCGCCGCACCAGCACGTAGACGGCGAAGAGCGTCAGGAGGGCCGAGGCGGTGAAGATGAGGCTCAAGGTGAGGGTGAGGGCCCGCTGCCGGGCCTCGAGCCGCCGCATCGAGACGCCCACCCCGAAGCCGCCCCAGTGCTTGCCCTTCACGAAGATGGGCGCCGAGGCGTCCCACATGGTCTCGCCGGTGTCGCGGTGATAGACCTGCAAGAGGAAGGGCTCGGTGTTCTTGGCGCGGTTCACCTCGGCCGCGGTCTTGTTGAAGATGCGCTTGGTGCGGTTCTCCAGCTTGTCGCGCTCCGATCCGTCGAGTGGCCGCTGGGAGATGGTGTTGTTGGTCGGCACGTAGCCGTTCACGTCCATGCCGCGGGCGTAGAGGAACTCCGGGTTCTGCTCGAGGATCCGGTCCTGGAAGACCAGCACCGCGCGGTCGGTGAAGGTGTCGTACCTCGTGTGGTACTTGGGGACCCCGGCCCAGTCCCAGCCCTTGATCACCACGTAGTTGGTGTCGAAGACCTCGTTGACGGTGAGGAGGCCGGAGTCGATGGCCTCGTCCAGCATGTCGCCGTACTCGCGGGCGCCCAGGGTGACGGCGGCGCGCGCCTTCTCCATGGTCGCCTGCTCCATCTGGCGGGACTGCTCGGCGATGATCACCACGCCCGCCGCGGCCATGAGGATCACCAGCAGGACGGCGAGCTTGAGGGCGATCTTCAGGCTGAGGCTCTTCTTGACGGTTTCCAGGATGGACATCTAGGACCTCCGCGACGGCTCGAACAGCGTGCTCACCCTACGTTCCGCGCCCGCCCGGCAGCGCCGGGGGCGAGAGGTGGAGGCGCGGCTCACAGCTTCTCCGCCGCGCGCAAGAACTGGTCCCGGTCGGTCCCGTCCTCGATCTGGGCGGCCAGGTCCTCGACGAGCTTGGCCCGCAGGGCCATGGTGTAGGTCGCCTCCGGCGAGAGGCGGCGGATGGCCTCCTGGACGTAGACCTTGGACATGGGGCCCACCGCGCGCGCCAGCTCCTTGGTGCAGCGCGAGAGGAAGGTGGCCGAGGCCGGGTCGTTGACGGTGATCCCGGTCAGGGTGACGGAGGAGCCCATCTTGGACCAGCTCACCCCGGTGTTGGCCACCGCCGCCGACTCGGAGGGCCCGGACCGCGGGGCCGCGGCCGGCGCGGGATAGGGCGTCCCGAAACCGCTTTGCGAGGCGACCGGGGACGCGGCGGCGACGCCCCCCCCCTCGAAGGCCTTCTTGAGCTTGTTGGCGGCCACCCGAAGGGCCACCGTGGCGAAGGAGGGGTTCAAGGTGGCGTCGGCCACCACCACCAGGAAGCGGGTGGTGCCCCCGCTGGCGCCCAGGCTCCGCAGGAGGAGCTTGCCGTCGGTGAACTGGGCGGCGACCGTCTCCCAGTCCTCCTGCTGCAGCTGGAGGGAGTCGACCGCCTTGAGGAGGGTCGCGCCCGCCTGCTCGCACAGGGCCCGGTCGTAGACGGCCTTGCCGAGGAAGGCAGCCAAATGGCCGCTCCCGTCGACCACCAGGGCTGCGTTGACGCCGGACAGATCGAGTAGCCCCTGAAGGATGGAGTCCATGTCTAGCCCTGTCCTGGGATGGAGGTCTCGACGTGCTTCTCGACGCCCGGCAGCGCCTTGGCCGGCTCGACCTTGAGGGTGAGGACGTGCTTCTTGTCGAGCACGAGCAGGGCGGCGCGCGCGTCGCCACACAAGGCGGCGCGCCGGAGGGTGCCGAGGCCGAGCTGCTCCCCGGCCTGGACGAGCGCGCTCGCCACGAAGCCCATCACCGCCGCGATGGACTCGCCGTCCTTCTCGCGGACGGCGTCGAGGAAGACCCCGGTGAGGTCACCGAGGACGGCCCCGCGGACCTCGGGGAGCTTCACGATCGTCGACAGTGCGGACATGGTCAGTCTCCTCCGCTCGCTCGACCGGGTGATCTCACGGCGCCCCCTTGGGCCAGGGCGGCAGGCCGGCGCCCCGCCGGCAGGCGTCGATCACCGCCACCACCTCGGTGGTCGGCCACGGGGTGGGGCGGCGCGGCAGCGCCGCCGGCGGGCGATCGGCCCAGCGTTCCCGGTCGACGGCCGCCCAGGCGTGCCACGAGGAGATGGCCCGCACCTGGTCCCTCGCCGCGAGGAGGAGCATGTTCTCGGCGAGGCGATCGATGCGCCCGGGCAGCCCGTCGGAGCGCAGGCCCACGATGAGCTGGGCGTCCGGGGAGATCACGATGGGAGGGGCAGCCGGGGCCCGGGCGGCCTTTAGCCAGGACTCGAGGTAGGCGCCGATCCCGTCGCGCGGGAGCGGGGAGAGGAGGACCTCGGGCAGCGGGGCACCGCCCGCCGCCAGCTTCTCGGAAAGGCCCGGCTCGCCGACGAGGAGCAGCTTCATGGCGCCGGTGCTCCTCGCCGCGGAGAGGAGGGCGAGGATCTCGTCGCCGGGCGGCGGGCCGGCGGGGACGCCGTCGAGCACGAGCCAGGGGACGCTGCCGCAGCGCAGGGCCTCCTCGCCGAGGCGCTCCACCAGCGCCTCCAGGGAGCCGTGCGCCGAGGCCTCGACCGCCCCGGCGGCCCGGCAGAGCCGGGGCAGGAGCGGGGGGCCGTCGGCGCGCGAGAGGTCGAGCACCAGGGCCGGGCGCGATCCGGCGAGGGCGGCCGCCAGCCCGCGGGCGAGCACGGTCCGCCCGGAGCCGGGGGGACCGGCCAGCACCGCCGCCGGCACCGCCTTCTCCGAGAGGTGGGCCAGGATGGCCTGGCGCGCCGAGGTGAAGGGCTCGCCCCGGTAGGGCGGCGCGACCGGGTCGGCCTCGAAGAACGGTCGGCGCACGAACCCGAAGGCTTGCCGGAGCTCGGCGCAGGGCGCCGGCGGGCGCGGTAGAGGTTCGGGGGCCCGGGGCGCCGGCGGCGCGCCCGCCGGGGCGGCGGCGATGGCCGACTGGAGCTCGAGGAGGACCCGGCGGCCCTCCCAGATCAGTTCCTGGGCCGAGGCGGGTCGCTCGCCGGGGACCTTGGCGAGCAGCCGCATGGCCAGCTCGGCCGAGGAGGCGGGGAGGCCCGGCCGGAGGGTGCGCGGGTCGGGCACCGGGCCGCGCAGGTGGCCCTGCTCCACCGCCCGCAGGTCCGGGCCGGCATAGGGGGGGCGCCCGGTCAAGAGGTGGAAGTAGGTGGCGCCGAGCGAGTAGAGGTCGGAGGCCGGGCTGGCCGGCTCCCCGCGCCAGACCTCCGGCGCGGTGTAGTAGGGCGTGCCCACCCGCAGCCGGGCGTTGCCGATGCGCGCGTCGGGAGGCCCGAGGGCCATCCCGAAGTCGCCCAGCTTGACCACCGAGCTCCCGTCGACGAGGAGGTTCCCCGGCTTGACGTCGCGGTGGACCACCCCGGAATCGTGGGCCGCCTTGAGGGCCGAGGCGGCCTGGAGCAAGACCTCGGTGGCGACCTCCGGCCGCATGGGGCCCTGGCGCGCCACCAGCGCCTCCGCCGAGGTGCCGGCCACGTACTCCATGGCGATGTAGCAGAGCTCGCCCTGCCGGGCGACGCCGTAGATCTGCACCACCCGCGGGTGGTTGATGCGCGCGACCAGGCGCGCTTCCGACAGGAACCAGTGCACCGGGTCCTGGCCGGCCGCCTCCGCCACCGCCCAGGAGAGCACCTTGACCGCGGTGGGGCGGAGGAGCGCCTCGTCGGTGGCCCGGTAGACGACGCCCATCCGGCCGCGGCCCACCAGCTGCTCGAGCCGGTAGTTGCCGAGCTTCTGGCCGGCGAGGCCCGCCAGATCGACGCGCTCGGCACCGCTCGGGATGGTGGGCGAGGGGCTCATGGCGGGGGGTCAGCGGCCACCGGCCGGGACCAGGTGGTCGCGGGTGGTCTCGTCGATCTCCTGGAAGACCCGCATCATCGTGCCCTGCACGTCCACCGACACCGGGTGGTCGAGCCGGGCGGCGCCGGTCTCGCCCTCGCGATCGAAGGTGAACTCCCCGTCCTTCCAGCGCAGCAGCTCGTGGAGGGTCACGCCGAGCTGGCGCTCCAGGGCGCCCTCCAGGGCGGCGTTCGCCACCAGCCCCTCGCGGCGCAGGTGGTCGCTCAGGAGGTGGTCGGCGGCGCCGGGGCCGAGCGCGCTGGCCGCGGCGTCGAGCGCCTCCGCCGACAGCTGCTGGGACTCGACCAGCAGCCGCCCGATGGTGGGCGTGGCGGGGGAGGAGGCGCTCGTGACCCGGCCGTCGGCGAAGCGCAGCGCCCCCACCCCCTGCGAGGAGGTGAAGACGAGAAGGCCCGTGCGGCGGCCGTTGCGCAAGAACTCGAGCAGGTCTGGGAGCGCGAAGTCGCTGAGCTCGCCGGAGAACATCTTGCCGGTGCCGCCGGGGGGGCCGCCGAGGATCGCCGAGGCGGCGCCCGACGAGGGCGCGGGGGGCGAGGCGAGCTCGGCCGGCACGGGGGTGGGAATCCCGGGCGAGGGAGCCGGCTCCCCGTGCACCAGGCCGGCCCGCTCGGCGAAGCCGATGCGGTCGAGGCCGAGCATGACCGCGAAGCGGTCGGCCGCGCCGAGCTCCCGGGTGGCGAGGTCGCGCAGGAGGCTCGCGGCCTCGGCGTGGTGGCCCACGTTCATGAGGGCCCAGGCCAGCGCCACCCGGGCCTGGACGAAGCGCGGCGCGGCCCGCACGATGCGCTCCAGGGCCTTGAGGCTGCGTCCGCTGGCCGGGGCCTCCTGCTCGCGCAGGTACTCGCCCGCGTCGGCGGGGACGAGCGAACCCTGGCGGACGGCGTCGATGACCACCCGCAGCCGGTCGGCGGCGTGGGTCTGGAAGGGCTGCACGAGCTCCTCGGCGCTCGGGGCGTCCCCGGCCAGGAGGGCGCGCCGGGCGAGGAAGAGGGCCGGCTCGTCCCAGCGGGGCTCTTCGCCGCCCACCTTCTGCACGAGGGCCGTCGCCTCGGCCTCGCGGCCGAGGAGCGCGAGCACGCGCGCCTGGGCCAGGCGCGCCTCGGCCCGGCCGAGTCCGTCGCCGAGGCGCTCGAAGGAGGCTTCGGCCTCGGCGAGCCAGGGCTGGGCACGGCTGGCGTCGCGGCCGTGAGCGAGCAGCTCTCCGAGGGTGAGCTCGGTGACGGCGCGGGCATCGTCGTCGAGTAGCCGGGCCACCGCCAGGGCCTCCTTGCCGGCGGCGCTGGCCTCCGCGAAGGCGCCGCTCTTGAAGGCGGCCCGCACGGTCCAGAGGAGGGCCAGCCAGCGGAAGGTGAGGTTCTTCTGGCCAGCGGCGGCGAGCCCCAAAAGCAGGCGGGCGCCCGTCCAGCCGTCCCCGGCCAGCACGGCGCCGACGCCGTCGAGGAGCTCCTGCAGGCCGCGCTCGCGCTCCGGGCCCGGCAGGGCCTCGCTGCCGGGCGCCCCGCGGGCGGCCGCGGAGGCCTTCTCGAGGTCGCCCGGGCCGAGGTTCAGGGAGGTGAGCTGGCCGCGCGAGAGCGCCCGCCGCAACCGCGCCCAGGCGTCGTCGGGCGCGGGCCGCGCCGGCGACGGGGCGGCCGCCGAAGGCGGGATGGGGGGAGGGGTGGGCCGGGAGGGGGCCGGGGCGGGCCGCCAGCGCTCGAGGAGCTTCTCGGCCGGCCCGGTGCGCCCGGGGTCGACGGCCGCCAGGAGCAGGGCCTCCTCGCGCACCACCACCAAGAGGGCGCGCCCCTCCCTCTTCACCTGCAGGAGCCCGAGCCCGCGCAGCCCCAGGGTGGCGCCGGCCGCGGCGAGCTCGCTCACGGCCTTCGCGGTGGCCGCGGCCTCCTCCTCGCGAGGCGCACCGGACCCGACCGGCCGCTCGGCGATCTGGCCCCGCCGGTCGACCACGAGCCCGCCCAGCACCTCCGGGTGCCCTTCGATGAGCGCGCGGAGGTTCATGGGAAGGAGGGGGGCGGTGGTACACACCCGGAGTGAATGACGCTCTCGCTTGAGTACGACCGGAAGTCCATCGGGCCTGCCTTGTACGCTGCGGCGGGGCGGCCGCCGCCCGCTCGTCTCCATGGTAGTCGAATTGTCCATCCCATAAACGCTCACCTCATCGTGGGACGCCGAAACCGGCGCCCGGGTGCGCGCAGGTGGGAGCCGCGCCCCGCCGGGCGACCGGCTTGACCGGGTGCGCCATTCACAGCGGGTCCGTGTCAGCGCGAGGGTCATGTGCTCGCCCGCACGACGTGTACGACCTCTACCCATGGCCGGCCGGCGGCGACGGCCCCGCGTCCGCGGCGGCGGCCAGGCCTTCGCTAGCGGGCGGGGTTCGGCCCGCCGAGCGAGGCGGTCACCACGGCGAGGGCCGAGAGGACGCCCGCCAGCGAGAGCCCGCGGGCCACCGCCTGCGGTATGGCGGAGGGGCCCAGGCGGGCGAGCACGGTGGTGTACACCGCGCCGGCGAGGCCCACCCCGAGCACCATCCCGACGTTGCGCGCCGCGGCGAGGACGCCGGAGGCGATGCCCTGCCGGTGGCCGGGCGCCGCCCCCAGCAGCCGGCTGTTGTTGGGGGCCACGAAGGTGCCGAACCCGAGGCCGCACACGGCGAGCCCGCCCACCACCCGCGCCAGGGAGGTGGCGGGCCCGGTCCTCGAGAGCAGGAACAGGCCCGCGCTGAGGACGAGCATGCCGAGGGCGGCCGGCCAGCGCGAGCCGAAGCGGTCCGAGAGGAGCCCGGAGAGCGGGGCCACCGTCATCATCACCAGGGGCTGGGCGGTGAGCACCAGACCGGCCGCGTCGGGCGCCAGGCCGCGCGCCTGGATGAGGTAGAAGGGCAAGAGGAAGACGATGGTGTAGCTCGCGATGTAGCTCACCATCGCGCTGTAGGCCGAGGCGCTGAAGGCCGTCCGGCGGAAGAGGGAGAGATCGAGCATGGGGTGCGCCCGCCGGCGCTCCAGGGCGACGAAGCCCGAGAGCAAGAGGGCGGCCGCGGCGATGAGCGCGAGGGTGACCGGCGCCCGCCAGCCCCAGGCATGGCCCTGGTTCAGCGCCAGGAGCAGCGAGAACAGCCCCGCGAAGAAGAGTGCCGCCCCGGCGAGGTCGAAGGGGGGCGGCCGGCCCGCCGGCCGGTCGCGCGCGAGGTGGCGCAGGCAGAAGAGGGCGCCGAGCGCGCCCACCGGGACGTTGATGAAGAAGACCGACTGCCAGCCGAAATGGTGCGCCAGGAGCCCGCCCAGGGTCGGCCCGGTGGAGAGGCCGAGGTAGGTCATGGTGGCCTGCAGGCCGAGGGCCCGGCCGCGTTGCTCGGGGGGGAAGCTCTTCGTCAGGATGGCCGGCGCGTTGGCGAAGAGCATGGCCGCCGCCAGGGCCTGCAGCGCCCGGCAGGCGATGAGCCAACCCGCCGAGGCCGCGCAGCCGCACAGGGCCGAGCTCAGGACGAAGCCGACGAAGCCGGTCAGGTAGACGTCCTTGTGGCCGCGCAGGTCGCCGAGCCGCCCGAAGCCCAAGAGGACGCCGCTCACCACCAGGAGGTAGACGGTGACCACCCACTCGATCTCGGCCACCCCGGTATGGAGGGACGCGCGCATGACCGGCAAGAGGGCGTTGACGACGCTCGCGTCGAGCGCGGACATGAAGGTCCCGATGCCGATGGAGGCGAGGACCCACCACTTGCGGCGGTCGCCGCCCGCCCTCCGCTCCGGCTGCATGGTCGCCCTCCGGCCGGAAACGCCTCGCCCCGGCCCTCCCGAGGGCGGCGCAGGGGGCGAGGCCCCGGCCCGAACGCCGCTCTCTTTACCGGGCCCGCCGGCCCCCGTCATGCGATATTTCGCCCGACCCTGGCGGCGGGCCGCTCTAGCCGTGGAGCTCCACCACGTCGCCGTCGGCGAGGACGTGGTGGCGGTCCACCAGCTGGCCGTCGAAGCGGGCGTGGGATCCCCACAGCCTGGCGAACCTGAGGCGGAGGGCGAGGTCGGCGTGCACGTGCTGGGCCAGCTCCTCGACGGTCGCGCCCTCCCGGAGGACGAAGGGCCGGGTGG
>DATJVF010000127.1:0-14150 GCA_035501995.1 Anaeromyxobacteraceae bacterium | reverse complement strand
CCGCGACGCCGGTGGTCGGGTCGACATTCATGCTGTTGGCCATGCCCTGGTGGCTGTGATCGACCGAGATCTCGTCGGCAGGATAGATCGGCACCAGCTGCCCTGCCGAGGTCGTGACCGCCTGTGGCATCAGGAAGGGGGAGACGGTCACGGTCTTGAGCGAGGTATCGAGGTACTCCTGCACGAAGCTGGCCGTCGCCTTGGCGGGCGTGGCGCCGGGCGGCGCGCTGAAGAGGCCGTTGGCGCCGGGGAAGGTGCCGAAGTAGTGGTCGAACGATTCGTTCTCGTGGAAGATCACGAACACGTACTTCACCTTTCGGCGCAGCAGCTCGACCTTTTCCCTGAGCGACAGCCGGTCGGAGTCGTACTCGTGGTCTTGGCCACCGAACCCGACGTCTCCGTCTGAGGCGTTCGCGTAGCCTTCTTGCGCCCACGGCGTGGCCTCCGCGGGCGGTGCGGCAAGAGCTGGGACCACCGGGGCCTGGAGGAAGAATGCTACCGTGGCCAAGGCCAGGCGGGACTTCACCTTTTCATTCATCGGCACACTCCTGGGTGAGGGACCGGTGTAGGCTACCGGCCGCCCTTCCCGCGCCGGGGGACATTCCTGTGACTTTCTCGACGCCCATGGAAACCCTGGTGACGGGCGAGGCCGTGAGCGGCTCCCAGCGTCACGTCCCATGAGGTACGCGCTCGACCCGATCGAGTTGCTGGTCCAAGATCTGCTGCGGTCCGGTAACTCAGTCGTCATGTGGCTGTTGCTTGACGGGCCTCGGCAAGGTCGCTCGGACCAGAGCCGTTCCTCGGCCGATGGCTTCCGATCCTCACCACGGCCGCAGCGCGCGTGAGGCCGGCGATGGCGGCGCTCGCAACCCTGGCGAACGCGGCCGGCCCAGCATCGACCGAGGCCGCCGCGGCCGTCAGGTCGAGCCGAGGAGCCGCCTCACCACCCGGGCGAGCGAGCGGACCGCGCGCACGTCGGAGGGCGCGACGAAGACGGTGTCGTCGCCGGCGATCGAGCCGATCGCCTCCCTGAGCCGGGCGAGGTCGATGGCGCGCGCCACCGCCGGGGCGCCGCCGGGGAGGGTGCGCACCACCACCAGGGACCCGTTGCTGGCGACCGAGAGGACGAGCCGGCTCAGGGTCTCGATCCCGTCCCGGCGCTCTTCCGTCGACAGCTCGTAGCGGGTCCCGCCGCCCGGGTCGGAGGTGCGACGCGCGCCGAGGCGCGCCAGGTCGCGCGAGAGGGTGGCCTGGGTGATCCGAAAGCCCGCCGCCCGGAGTTCCTGCAGGAGCTCCTCCTGGGTGGCGATGCGCCGGGTGCGCAGGAGCTGCGCCACCGCATCGCGCCGCGGCCCGGGGGCGTGGCCCGCGCCGACGAGAGGCGCCCGCTCCCGCGTCTCGACCGCCCGCCCGCTCACGGCGCGGCCTCCGGTGCGCCGGAGCGGGTGACGAGGGTGCCGACCCCGCGATCGGTGAAGAGCTCGGCCACGATGGTGTGGGCCTGGCGGCCGTCGAGGATGTGCACGCGCTCCACCCCGGCGTCGAGCGCCTCGAGGATGCAGCGGGCCTTGATCTTCATGCCGCCGGTGATGGAGCCGGCCTCGATGCGCCGGACCAGGTCCTCCGCGCTCACCTGGCGCACCAGCGCGCCGTCGGGCGAGGACTCGAGGAGGCCGGGCACGTCGGTGAGGTAGATGAGCTTCTTCGCCCCCAGGGCGGCGGCCACGTGGGCCGCCACGTCGTCGGCGTTGATGCTGAGGCTCTTCCCCTCCTCGGAGAGCCCGATGGGCGAGATGACCGGGATGTAGTCCTTGTCGAGGAGCATGCGCAGGAACTCGACGTTCACCTCGGTCACCTCGCCCACGTAGCCGAGGTCGCGCCCGCTCTCGTGGACGATGCGCCGGCCGCGGAGGAGCCGGCCGTCCTTGCCGGAGAGGCCCACCGCCCCGGCGTCGTGGGCGTTGAGCAGCGCCACCAGCTCCTGGTTCACCTTGCCGGTGAGGACCATCTCCACCACCGGCAGCGAGATGGCGTCCGTGACCCGCAGGCCGTCGACGAACTCGCTGCGCTCGCCCAGGCGCTCGAGGGTGCTGTTGATCTCGAGCGCGCCGCCGTGGACCACCACCGGCTTCAGGCCCACGCGCTTCAGGAGCATCACGTCCTCGGCGAAGGCCACCTTGAGGTTCTCGGCCACCATGGCCGCCCCGCCGTACTTCAGGACCGCGATCTGCCCGGAGAAGGAGGCGATGTACTTCAGGGCCTCGACGAGCAGGGTGCGCTTGAAGGCCGGGCTGTAGTTCGCCACGTGCTCGTCCTTGGCGAGCATGCCGTCACCCTTCTGGACGATCATCGAGGCGTAGTCGGCGTTGATGCGCACGTACTCGTAGGAGAGGTCGCAGCCCCAGGCGGTGGCCCGCGCCGCCCCGTCGGAGAGCTCGACGAGGAGGTCCACCCGCGTCTCGCGCAGGCGGGCGCGCAGGGCGTCGCGGTCGAAGGCCTGGGGGGCGTTCTTCTCGAAGACCGGGATGCCCTGCAGAAGGACCCTCGCCTTGAAGGGATCGACCGCCCAGCCGCGCGAGCCCGCGCGGGCGCCGATGGTGGCGAGGATCCGGCCCCAGTTGGGGTCGGCGCCGAACAGGGCCGCCTTGACGAGGGGCGACCCCGCCACCGCGGTGGCGCAGTCGCGGGCCGCCTCCTCCGAGGGGGCTCCGGTGACGACCACCTCCACCATCCGGGTCGCCCCCTCGCCGTCGGCCGCCACCGCGCGGGCCATCTCGCCGCACAGGTCGGTGAGCGCGTTCTCGAGGACCTCCAGGTCCGGGCCGGGATCGGCGATGCGGGGGTTTTGGGCGAGGCCGTTGGCGAGGGCGATCACGGTGTCGTTGGTCGACATGTCGCCGTCGATGTTCACCATGTTGAAGGTCTTCGCCACCGCTCGGCCGAGCGCCTCCTGGAGGAGCCTGGGCGTCACCGCCGCGTCGGTGGCGACCACGCACATCACGGTGGCGAGCTGGGGCGCCACCATCCCCGAGCCCTTGCAGATGGCGGAGAGGGTGGCGGCCTTGCCGCCGAGGACCACCTCGCGTGCGCTCATCTTGGGGCGGGTGTCGGTGGTCATGATGGCCTCGGCCACCAGCTCGGCGTGATCGCCGAGCGCCTCCACCAGGGCCGGGAGCGCGGTCACGATCTTCATGGCCGGGAGCCGCACCCCGATGACGCCGGTGGAGGCGGTGAGGATCGCGCGCTTCTGGATCCCGAGCGCGTCGGCCACCGCGCTGCGGACCACCGCCACGTCGTCGAGTCCGCCCGGGCCGGTGAGGGCGTTGGCGTTGCCCGAGTTCATGAGCACCGCCCGCATGCCCTCGGCCGGGACTCGCGGGCGCGCGTCCTGCACCGGGGCGGAAGCGGCACGGTTCTTGGTGAAGACCCCGGCCGCGGCGGCCGGGACGTCCGAGACCACCAGGGCGAGGTCCCGCCGCTGGGGCTTGAGACCGCAGGGGACCCCGCCGAACCTGAAGCCCTTCGGGACCTTCACCCTAGCCTCCCACGAGGTCGAGCCCGCTCGTCTCGTCCCAGCCCATGGCGGCGTTGAGGGCCTGGAGGGCCTGGCCGGCCGCGCCCTTCACGAGGTTGTCGATGGCGGCCACCGCCACCGCCGCGCCCGCCCGCGCGTCGACGGCCACCCCGAGGTGCACCCGGTTGGTGCGGGCGACGTCCTTCACCGCCACCTGGCCCGCCGGCAGAACCCGCACGAACGGCTCGTCCCGGTAGGCCGCGAGGTAGACCTCCTCGAGCGCCCGGACGGCCACGCCTTCGGCGAGGCGCAGGGTGGCGGTGGCGAGGATGCCGCGCCGGACGGGCACGAGGTGGGGGACGAAGGAGATGGGGCCGCAGCGCCCGGCGTAGCGCTTCACGGTCTGCTCGATCTCCGGGACGTGCTGGTGGCGGCCGAGCCGGTAGGCCCTGAGGTCCTCGTCGAGCTCGCAGAAGCTGTACTCCTCGCTCGCCTTGCGGCCGGCGCCCGAGACCCCGCTCATGGCGGCCACCGCCACCCCGTCCGGCGAGACGAGGCCGGACTTCACGAGCGGGGCGAGGGCCATGGCGGTGGCGGTGGCGTAGCAGCCCGGGTTGGTGATGAGCCGCGCGCCGGCCAGGGCGGCCCGGTTGAGCTCGGGGAGGCCGTAGCGCGCCTCGGCGAGGAGCTCGGGCGCGGCATGCTGAAAGCCGTACCAGGTCGGGTAGGCCGCCTTGTCGGCCAGCCGGAAGGCGCCGGAGAGGTCCACCACCCGGAGCCCGCGGGCGATGAGGCGGGGGACGAGCTCGACCGAGACCTCGGGCGGGGTGGCGAGGAAGACCACCTCGGCCTCGACGGCGCTGGCCTCCGAGAGCGCCCCGTAGCGCAGTCCCGCGCTCGGGCCAGAGAGCGGCAGGCGGTCGCCGGCGGCCTCACCGGCCCAGCGATCCGAGAGCAGGGCCACGAGCTTCAGCTGCGGGTGGCGCGCCGCGAGGCGGGTGAGGTCGAGACCGGTGTAGCCGGAGGCGCCGACGATGGCGCAGGTGAGCTTCTGCATGAATATGCATGAATATGCAAAAGGCCCGGGATGTCAATGGCGGGAAGGTGAAGAGGAGAGGGCCGGCCGGTGTCGGACCGGCCGGCCCTCGGGTGAAGGGGGGTCTTCATGCCCAGGAGAGGACTCGAACCTCCACGGCCTTGCGACCGCCAGACCCTGAATCTGGTGCGTCTACCAATTCCGCCACCTGGGCGTGGGGCGCCTCCTTTTATGAGGGCGAGCGGGGAGTGTCAAGGATGCCTCCCGGACGAGAGGGCGCCCTGGCCCGGTCGCGCCGGGAGCCCCCCGGAGTGCCCCCCCGGTGGGCGGCCCTGCGACGTCGGAACCGCCCGGGGCAGCGGCCGGGGTCTACAATGCCCCCATGACGGTCGCGCCCATCCTGGCCCTCGTCCTCGCCGCCGAGGGCGTTCCCTTCCACACGCTCGAGGGGGGCGAGACGCTCGGCGCGGGAGGCACGGTGGCCGCCTTCGCGGGCGGCTTCTCCTCCTTGTCCGCCGCCTACGCCCAGGGCCTGAGCGACGCCCAGGACTGGGGCCTGCGGCTCGACGCCGACTGGCTCACGAGCGAGCTCTTCCTGGGCGGGCTCTACCGCCAGCTCGTCTGGCGCTCGGGCGACGTGCTCGGGGCGGCCCGCCTCCGGGCCGGCCTCTACGGCGACCTCGGCGCGAGCTACGCCGCCAAGAAGAACCGCTCCGACGGAGGCCTCGAGGTGGTGCCCGGGCTCGGGTCCTCCGGCCACCTCCTCGGCGGGATCCTGTCCCTCGAGGGCGAGGTGCCGGTGTTCGTCACCTTCTCGCGCGGGGGTGGGTTCGCCATCGGTCTCAAGGGGGCGACCGCCTTCGAGGCGCCGGTCGGGAAGGACCTCACCCTGGGCGGCCGGCTGGGGGTGCAGGCCCTGTGGTCGACCGGGGGGGCGCCCTTCGCCCCCGACTCGCCGCGCGCGAGCTACGAGGTGATGCTGCTCCTCACCTATCAGCTCCTGTAGACCGGTCGAACCGCTCGCCCCAGGGTCCCCGCCGGCCCCGGGTCGGCACGCCCCCAGGGTGCGAGCGAGCCCGGACAGCCCTCTTGGCCGGCACGCCACTTGAAGCAGGCAAGAGGCCATGCTGGCGGCCCAGGGCGACAAGAGCGCACCCCCCCTTCAGACCTCCGAGTTCGACGCGGCCATCGTCGACCTCGTCTCGCGCGACGCCATCGAGATCCCCCCCTACCCGGCGGTGGCGCTCAAGGTCCAGGCGCTGGTGCGCCGCCAGGACTACGGGCTCGACGAGCTCACCAGGCTCGTCGCCTCCGACCAGGCGCTCGCCGCCGACGCGCTGCGCTGCGCCAACTCGGCCTTCTACAGCCGGGGGGCCCCGGCCCAGACCCTCAACGCCGCCATCAACCGGATCGGCGCCTCCGAGGTGGTCCGGCTGGCGGTGGCCTCCGGACTGGGGGCGCACGCGCGCAAGGGCGGCCCGCTCGCCGCCCTGAAGAGGCGGGTCTGGCTCGACGCGCTCGCCTGCGCCGCGCTCGCCCAGGAGCTCGCCCGCAAGCGCGGCCTCTCCGCCGAGGAGGCCTTCCTGTGCGGCCTGCTCCACGACTTCGGCAAGGTGATCGCCATCGTCTGCATCGAGCAGATCTTGCAGAGCCGCCGCGACACCAGCCTGCGCCCGGTCGAGGAGTGGATGGGGCTCGTCGAGCGCTTCCACGTCGAGCTCGGCCTGGTCCTCGCCACCCGCTGGAAGCTCCCGGCCCTGGTCTCGGACGTCATCTCGCTGCACCACGGGGAGAGCTCGGCCGCCGAGCTGCCCGCCATGGTGGACGTGGTGGCGGTGACCGACGAGGTGGTGGCGCTGCTCGCCGACGAGAGCTGGCTCTCCCCCGAGGCGCTGGGGGCCATCTCCGGCCTCGCCGCCGCCGAGTGCGAGCTCGTGGCGCGGGTCCTCGACCGGCTGCCCGGCTTCATCGCCTCCTTCGAGGGCGCGGCCCCGCTGGTGGGGAGCGCCGGGAGCGCCGTGGCCGAGAAGCGGCCGGAGGACTTCCTCTCCGGACCCACCCCGGTGAGCTTCCCGGTCCAGGTCGTCCTCCACCGCGAGATCCGGCAGTACCGCGCCACCAAGATCGCGACCGGTCACCTCACCGTGAACGGGCCGAGCCCGCTGCCCGAGAGCGTGCTCATGGAGCTCACCCTGAAGACGGCCGCCCCCTTCAGCTGCTGGGCGACCGCCAAGCTCTACTGGCCGGAGCTGGGCGGCTACACCGTGCTCCTGCAGCCGTTCGCCCTGAACGGCGAGGCCGCCCTGGCCTGGCGCAAGCTCCTGCAGAGCTCGGCCGCGAGCTGACGGTCCCCGATCACCAGCGGGCGAGGCAGGCCACCTGCTTCTCGGCGCAGGTGCGGTCCACCGCCTTCAGCCGGCCCAGCATCTCGTCGGCGCTCACCACCCCGAGCACCCGCTCGTCCGCCGGCAGCTCGCGCCCGCGCGCGTCGATGAAGACCACCGTCGGCTGCCCGACGATGCCGTACTTGGTCATCACCTCGTCGACCATGGCGCTCGTCTTCGGGTCGGCCATCTGGTCGGCGGAGTTGTCGATCTTGATGGCGACGAACTGCTCCGCCTCCTTCTCCACCCGCGGATCGCTCCAGGCGGTCCGGTCGAGCTCCTTGCAGGCGGCACACCAGTCGCCCCAGAAGTCGATGATCACCGGCTTGCCCTCGGCCCGGGCCCGGGCCAGCCCCTCCGCCTCCTGGTTCACCATCCAGGCGATGCCCGAGCCCGCCTCGCCCGACCGCGCTTCACCCACCCCCACCGCGTAGAAGGCGGCGAGGGCGAGGAGCGCCACCCCGGCGCCCTTGCGAAGCCGGGAGCCCAGCGGGCCCTCGAAGGTGCCGCCGAGCGCGCCGAGGAGCACCCCCGCCGCCCCGGCGAGCGCCGCGAGGAGCGCGGCGAGGGCGCCGGGCGAGTAGAGCCGGGCGAGCCCCGGCCACAGGTCGCGCAGGTAGACGAGCGCCAGCGCGATGAGGGCCACCCCGAAGACGCTCTTCACCGTGTCCATCCACGGCCCGCTCTTCGGCAGCGCGAACGAGAAGGCTCCGAGGAGGAAGAAGAGCAGGCCGATGCCGAGCGCGTAGACGAACATGATCGCCACGCCGAAGGCGAGCGAACCCCGGCTCGCCACGTAGGCGAGCGCGGCCGCCAGGACCGGCCCGGTGCAGGGGGCGGCGATGAGCCCGGCCACGAGCCCCATGCCGAGCGCCCCGGCGTAGCCCTTTCCCCCCACCCGCGAGAGCCGCGCCTGCAGCGAGGGCGGCAGGTTCATCTCGAAGGCGCCGAACATCGAGGCCGCCATGGCGAGGAACACCACCGCCACCGCCAGGAGCAGGTAGCGGTTCTGCAGGGCGGCCCCGAAGGCCTTGCCGGTCAAGGCCGCCGTCGCGCCGAGCGCGGAGTAGGTGACCGCGATGCCGAGCACGTAGAGCGAGGAGAGCGCCATGGCCTGCGCACGCGACCTCGCCTGCCGCGCCCCGAAGAGGGAGACCGTGATCGGGATGAGCGGGTAGACGCACGGGGTGAGGCTCGTGAGGACGCCCCCCGCGAAGGCGGCGGCGAACGCGAGGACCGACCCCTCGCCGAGCAACTGCCCGAGCCCGAGGTCGCTCCCCGCGCCCCGCCCGCCCAGCCCCGAGAGGTGGGGCAGGAGATAGACCAGGCCGAAGGCGGCGAGCGCGAGGAGGAGACGGGTCTGGGTTCGCATGTCGGCGCCCTTCCTAGCGCGCTCTCTTGAACAGCGCTGGCCAAAGGCCTCTTCCGGTATGAGAATCCTACCGCCGAGGCGGCCTTCGCCTGGGCAGCGCCGACCGAGGACCGATACTAGATTCTTCCTGTCCATATTCTCCGGCCCGCCCCCCGCGCCTCGCCCGGAGGGAGGCCGAACCCGTTCGATGAAGCTCCCCATCTACATGGACTACCACGCGACGACCCCGCTCGATCCGCGGGCGCTCGACGCCATGATGCCGTACCTGCGGGAGGATTTCGGGAACGCGGCCTCGAGGAGCCACGCCTTCGGCTGGCGGGCCGAGGAGGCGGTGGCGAAGGCGCGCGAAGAGGTGGCGCGCCTCATCGGCGCGAGCCCACAGGAGATCGTCTTCACGAGCGGGGCGACCGAGTCGGACAACCTGGCGGTGAAGGGGGTGGCCCACTTCTACCGGGAGAGGGGGCGCCACCTCGTCACCTCCAAGACCGAGCACAAGGCGGTGCTCGACACCATGCACCACCTGGAGCGGGAGGGCTACGAGGTCACCTACCTCCCGGTCGAGAAGGACGGACGGGTCGACCCGGACCTCGTGAGAAGGGCGCTGCGGAAGGACACCATCCTCGTCTCGATCATGCACGCCAACAACGAGATTGGGGTCTTGAACCCGGTGAAGGAGATCGGCCGCATCACCCGGGAGAGCGGCGTGCCGTTCCACTGCGACGCCGTGCAGAGCGTGGGGAAGGTCCCCTTCGACGTCGACGACCTGCAGGTGGACCTCGCCGCCCTCTCCGCCCACAAGATGTGCGGGCCGAAGGGGGTGGGCGCGCTCTACGTGCGGCGTAGGCCGCGGGTGCGCCTCGTCGCCGAGCAGGACGGGGGCGGCCACGAGCGCGGCCTTCGCTCCGGGACCCTCAACGTGCCCGGCATCGCGGGGTTCGGGGCGGCCTGCGAGCTCGCGAGGTCGCTCGGCGAGGAGGAGTCGGCCCGGGTCCTCGCCCTGCGGGAGAGGCTCCGCCGCGGGCTCCTCGAGCAGATCCCCTTCACCACCGTGAACGGGAGCCTCGCCGAGAGGCTCCCGGGCAACCTCAACGTCTCCTTCGCCCACGTCGAGGGGGAGGCGGTCATGATCGCGGTGAAGGACGTGGCGGTCTCCTCCGGCTCCGCCTGCACCTCGGCCTCCCTCGAGCCGTCCTACGTCCTGCGCGCCCTGGGGGTCTCGGACGAGCTCGCCCACGGCTCGATCCGCTTCGGCCTCGGGCGCTTCACCACCGAGGAGGAGGTCGACTACGCGATCGCCCTCTTCGCCCGCAAGGTGAAGGCGCTGCGCGAGATGTCGCCTCTCTACGAGGCCGCCCTCGGGGCGGGAGGCTCCGGAGGGTAGGGGACCCGGCCGGGGCTGGGGCTCACCCCCGGGAGGCCGGGGCCGCCTTCGCGTCGCCGAGGAGCTCCCGCTTGGCGATCACCGCGTCGGCGCCGCACTCGAGGGCGAGCTTCTCGAGGAGCGCCCGGCTCTCGTCCGAGCAGAGGACCACCTTGAGGCCGCTGAAGCGCTCGTTGGCCTTCAGGAATCGGCAGAACTTGGCTCCGCTCACCCGCGGCAGGTTGACGTCCAAAAGGACGAGGTCCGGCCTCGTCGCGCGCTTCAGGATGAGGTGCGTCGCCGTCCCGACGTCGAGCGCGCACAGGACGGCGTAGCCGCACTTCTCGAGCTCGCCCTTCATGAGCAGGGCGGTCTCCTCGTCGCCGTCGACCACCAGCACGCGCCGCGGACCCCCGACGGCGAGGGCGAAGCGCCGGGAGAGGTCGCCCGCGGGGGGAAAGGGGAGCACGCCGTCCGCGCCGAGCTCGGTGACCCGCTTCAAGAGCTCCGCCTGGGGCTCGCTCCCGGCGAGGAGCGCGCGCCCCGCGAACCCGCGGTCGCGCAGGTGCGCGATCGCCCGCTTGGCCCCGGCTGGTTCGACGAGGAGCGCACCCGCCCGGGAGGCGGCCGCCCCGAGGGCCGAGGGGCCGGCCCCGCACACCACCTCGTGGCCGGCCGCCTCGAGCGCGTGCCGCAGCTCTTCCCGCAGGGTGGCGTTCTCGCTGCAGATGAGGATCTTCACGGTTCGGGGCCGAAGATAGCACTCGCCGCTGTGGGCCGCGAAGGAGAGGCCCGTCCCCTCGTCGCCTGCGGACCCCGCGCTCCCCGGGCCTCCCAGAGGCGTGGACCGAGGCCGGAGGGCGATGGAAAGCCTTGAAGGGCCCTTTGGGCGCGTGCTACTCGAAGGATGAGCCCGTGTGAGGAGCCCGCATGTCCGGTCACAATCGCTGGAGCAAGATCAAGCGCCAGAAGGAGGCCCAGGGCGCGAGCAAGGGCAAGCTCTTCACCAAGCTCATCAAGGAGATCACCGTCTCCGCCCGCATCGGCGGCGGCGACACGGCCGGCAACGCGCGCCTGCGCGCCGCCATCGACCTTGCCAAGGACGCCAACATGCCCTCGGAGAACATCGCCCGGGCGGTGAAGAAGGGCACCGGCGAGCTCGAGGGCGTGAATTACGAGGAGGCGGTCTACGAGGGCTACGGCCCGGGCGGCGTGGCCATGATCGTCGAGTGCCTCACCGACAACCGCCACCGCACCGCTGGCGACGTGCGCTCCTCCTTCACCAAGGGCGGGGGCAACCTGGCCGTGGAGGGGGCGGTGGCCTGGATGTTCGAGAGGCGCGGCCAGATCGAGGTGAAGCCGGGGCCGACCGAGGACCAGGTGATGGAGGCCGCCATCGACGCGGGCGCCGAGGACGTGGTGAACCAGGGCGCCGAGGGCTTCGAGGTCCGCACCCAGCCGAACGACCTGCACCAGGTCGCCGCAGAGCTCGAGAAGAAGTTCAAGCTCGGGGCTCGCCGCCTGTCCTACGTCGCGAAGGACACCGTGAAGCTCAAGGACCCCGAGAAGGCGAAGAGCATGCTCCGGCTCATGGACCTCCTCGAGGACCTGGACGACGTGCAAAACGTGCATGCGAACTTCGAGATCGAGGACCGGTTGCTCGAGCAGCTGGCCTGAGGGAGCCTTGGTGCGCCCGACTCCGCCGAGACGCCTCTAGGGGGAGCGCCCTTGCTGCCCGCCGAGATCATCCGCGCCAAGCGCGACGGGCGGAACCTCCCGGCGGAGGCCATCCGCGCGCTCCTGGACGGCTACGTGGCGGGGAAGGTCCAGGACTACCAGATGGCCGCCTTCTGCATGGCGGTCTTCTTCCGCGGGATGGACGACGCCGAGACCGGGGCCCTCACCCTCGCCATGCTGCGCTCGGGCGAGGTGCTCGACCTCTCCGACCTGCCCGGGGTGAAGGTCGACAAGCACTCCACCGGCGGGGTGGGCGACAAGGTCTCGCTGGCCCTCGCTCCCATCGCGGCCGCCTGCGGGGTGGTGGTGCCCATGATCTCCGGGCGCGGCCTCGGGCACACCGGGGGCACCCTCGACAAGCTTGAGGCCATCCCGGGCTTTGAGGTGAACCTCACGGTGGAGCGCTTCCGCGAGGTGCTCGCCGCCACCGGGGCCTGTCTCATCGGTCAGACCGATCGGCTCGCCCCGGCCGACCGGCGCCTCTACGCCCTGCGCGACGTGACCGCCACGGTGGAGTCCATCCCGCTCATCGCCGCCTCCATCATGTCGAAGAAGCTGGCGGAGGGCCTCGACGCCCTGGTGCTCGATGTGAAGGTGGGCTCGGGCGCGTTCATGAAGAGCCGGCCCGAGGCCGAGCGCCTCGCCCGCGCCCTGTGCGGCATCGGGACGCAGATGGGCAAGCGGGTGGTGGCGCTCCTCACCGGGATGGACGAGCCCCTCGGCCGGGCCATCGGGAACGCGCTCGAGGTGAAGGAGGCGGTGGAGCTGCTCCGGGGGGGCGGTCCGTCCGACCTCGTCGAGGTGACCCTCGAGCTCGCCGCCGAGATGATCGTCCTCGCCGGGCGGGCGGAGGGGCTCGCCGAGGCGAGGGCGCTCGCCCGCGAGGCGGTGGCGAGCGGGCGTGCTTTCGCGAAGCTCCTCGAGATCGTGCGCGCCCAGGGTGGCCTCGCGGAAGCCCTGGAGGACCCCGCGCGCCTACCCAGCGGGAAGGGCACCTGCGAGGTCCCTGCCCCGCGCGCCGGGGTGGTGCTCTCCATCGAGGCCGAGGCGCTCGGCCTCGCCGCGGTGGCCCTGGGGGCCGGTCGGGCCCGCGCCGACGAGCGGGTGGACCACGGGGTGGGCCTCGTGGTCTCGAAGAAGGTCGGCGACCGCGTGGAGAAGGGCGAATCGCTCTGCACCGTGCACCACGGCGACCTCGGCCGGGAGACGCCCGCCGAGGTGGTGAAGCGCGTGCTCGCCGCCTACGCCGTGGGCGCCGGGGAGCCGCGGAAGGTCCCTCTCCTCCAGGGCCGCATCGCCTGAAGGGCGGCCCCCGGGCCTCGGCTCTCCTCGCGCGCGAGGCGCTCTCGCGCTAGGCTCCTCCCCGGGGAAGGGGGCCGCCCCGGCTGAGGCGCGCTCCCCCGAGGACTCGCCATGAGCCGCGCCGACCTCTACGCCCGCCTCTCCTACGCGCTCGCCTGGATCCGGGGGCGCACCGACGCCCCGCCCCGGGTCGGGGTCGTGCTCGGCTCGGGGCTGGGCGGCTTCGCCGAGCGCCTCGAGGACAAGGTCGTCATCCCCTACGACCAGATCCCGGAGTTCCCGGTCTCGCGGGTGCCCGGCCACGCCGGACGGCTGGTGGTGGGCGAGGTGGCGGGCGCGGCGGGCCCGCTCACGGTGGCGGTCCTGCAGGGCCGCGTGCACGGCTACGAGGGCTGGAGCCCCCAGGACGTCGCCTTCGGAGCCCGGGTGCTGTGCCTGCTCGGCGCGCGGCTCCTGGTGGTGACGAACGCCTCCGGCGGGGTGAACCCCGATCTCGGCCCCGGCGAGCTCGTGCGCCTCGTCGACCACATGAACCTGGCCGGCTCGAACCCCCTCACCGGGCCGAACGACGAACGCCTCGGGCCGCGCTTCCCGGACATGACGAACCCCTACGACCCGGAGCTCGGGGCGCGCCTCGACGCGGTCGCCGGACGGCAGGGTCGCCCGCTCGCGCGCGGGGTCTACGCCTGCGTGCGGGGCCCGAGCTACGAGACCCCGGCCGAGATCCGGATGCTGCGCACCCTCGGCGCGGACCTGGTCGGCATGTCCACCGTGCCGGAGGTCATCGCCGCCCGGCACATGGGTGTGCCGGTGGTCGGGATCTCCCTCGTCACCAACCGGGCTGCCGGTCTCGCCGGGGCGCCCCTCAGCCATGAGGAGGTGGCGCGGGTGGCCGCCCAGGAGGGCGAGCGCCTCATCACCCTCCTCTTGGCCTTCCTCGCCGAGGTCCCCCTGCCCCGGTGAGGGCGGCTTGCGGTCGCCTCGACAGGTCCGCTCGAGCCGCGCTAGGCTTTCCGCAGATGGAGGCCCCTTCATGGACGAGGGCGACGACCCGGCGCGGGAGAGGGAGCGCTCCGACCGCCGCGACAGCCGGCGGGTCCGCATCCGCCTGATGGTGCGGGACGCCGCGCTCGGCGGCTCGTTCGACGAGCGCGAGGGGAACCTCTCCCTAGGCGGCGTCTACTTCGCCGAGGGCCACCCTCCCTTCGGCACGCGGGTGGAGGTTCGCTTCCTCCTCCCGGGGCAAAAGCGCGAGGTGCGGGCGGTGGGCGACATCCTGCGGGTATCGCGGGAGCCGGGTGGGTTCGGGGCCCACGTGCGCTTCGAGGACCTGCCGCTCGAGGACGAGCTCGCCATCGCGTGGTTCCTCGAAAGGGAGCCGTGAAGGGGCGGCGGAGCCCTCCCCGGAAGGGCCCGAGCGAGGGGCTCGTGCTGGCGGCGCGGGA
>DATJVF010000126.1:0-2367 GCA_035501995.1 Anaeromyxobacteraceae bacterium | reverse complement strand
GACGACCACGTCTTCTACTACACCCTGAGGGAGATCCCGCCCGACCTGGAGGCGGTGGGGCGGCACACCATCGCGGCCTTCGACGTGCGGGCCCGCTTCTTTCACCTAGAGTTCTTCCGGCAGGAACCCGGCGACTCCCTGGTGGCCCTGGAGGTCAACATGCGCCCGCCGGGGGGACTCACCACCGACATGTGGAACTACGCGAACGACATCGACCTCTACCGCGAGTGGGCGAACGTGGTGGTGCACAACCGTTTCGAGGCGGTCTGGTCGCGCCCCTACTTCTGCGGCTACATCGGGCGCAAGTACTCGAAGCGCTACACCCACGGCCACGACGAGGTGCTCTCCGAGCTCGGCGGCCTCCTCGTCCACCACGAGCCCATGAACTCGATCTTCAGGCAGGCCATCGGGGACTACGGCTACCTCGTGCGTTCGCCGAACGAGGACGAGATCCTGGCCGCGGTCCGCTTCGTCCACGAGCTCGGTTGAGGCCGGGGCCTCGGGAGCGTGGCGCCGCCCGGGCTGGGAGGTGCTAGGGTGGAGGAACAGAGGGTGAACGCCATGGAACCTGAGCGGCGCAGCGTCCGGAGCAAGGAGCTCGACCGCGTCGAGCGCAAGTCCAAGATCTTCATGGCCAGCGTGATCGCCCTCGTCGCGCTCGGGGTGGCGCTCGGGGTCTGCCTGCACCGCTGAGGGCGGCGGCCGCGCGGCCCGGGGCCCTCACGCGGCCGTTCGCCGCGAGAGTCTTGGGCGAGCGCGCCCAGGCAATGAGCGCCTCCCGGCGCCTCAGCCCACGAAGGCGCGCGCATTGCGGAAGAGCCTTAGCCAGGGAGCGTCCTCGCCGTAGCCGGGCGGACACCACGAGTGCTGCACGGCGCGAAAGACGCGCTCGGGATGCGGCATGAGGAGCGTCACGCGCCCGTCGGGGGTGGTGACGGCGGTGAGGCCCCCCGGGGAGCCGTTGGGGTTCTCCGGGTAGTGCTCGGTGGGGCGGCCGCGGCGGTCGACGTAGCGGGCCACCACGAGCCGCCGCGCCTCGAGCGCCTGGCGCTCTGCGGCGCTGGCGAACTCGGCTTGCCCCTCGCCGTGGGCCACCGCGATGGGGAGGAGCGAGCCCGCCATCCCCCGGGTGAGGACCGAGGGGGAGTCCAGGACCCGCACCAGGACCAGCCGAGCCTCGAACTGTTCGGAGCGGTTGCGGACGAAGCGCGGCCAGTCCTCGCTGCCCGGGATGAGCTCGCGCAGGTTGGAGAGCATCTGGCAGCCGTTGCACACTCCGAGCGCGAAGCGGTCCTCGCGGGCGAAGAATCGCTCGAAGGCGCGGCGCGCCCGGGCGTGGTAGAGGATCGATTTGGCCCAGCCCTCGCCGGCACCCAAGACGTCGCCGTAGGAGAAGCCGCCGCAGGCCGCCAGCCCCGAGAAGCCCTCGAGACCGAGCCGCCCCTCGAGGAGGTCGCTCATGTGGACGTCGACGGCCTCGAAGCCGGCGCGGTGGAAGGCGGCCGCCATCTCCACCTGGCCGTTCACCCCCTGCTCGCGCAGGATGGCCACCCGCGGCCTCGCCCCCCGCTTCACGAAGGGGGCCGCCACGTCCTCGGCGGGATCGAAGGCCACCTCGGCCCTCAGGCCCGGGTCCTGAGGGTCGAGCCGGCTCTCCTGCTCCTCGTCGGCGCAGGTGGGGTCATCGCGCAGGGCCTGCAGGCGGTGGGTGGTCTCGGACCAGACGGCACGCAGGGCCTGGCGGGCCTCGTCGAGCAGGGTCGCCCCGGCCCGGCGCACCACCACGCGGTCGTCCGGGGCGGGCCGGCCGATGCGGTGGACGGAGCCGTGCAGGCTCCCCGCCTCGAGGAGGGCGCTCACCCCCGCCACGTCGGCCGACCGCACCTGCAGGACGGCGCCCAGCTCCTCGCAGAAGAGCTGCGGGATCGCCTCCCCGGCGAGGGTTGAGAGGTCCACCGCCAGGCCGGTGCCGCCGGCGAAGGCCATCTCGAGCAGAGTGACGATGAGGCCGCCGTCCGAGCGGTCGTGATAGGCGAGCAGGCTCCCCTGCGCGACGAGGCGCGCGAGGGCCGCGAAGAAGTCGGTGAGGAGCCGCGGGTCGTCGAGGTCGGGGGGCACCGCCCCCACGCTCCCGTGGACCTGGGCGAGCGCCGACCCCCCGAGGCGGTTTTGCCCCCGGCCGAGGTCCACGAGGAGTAGCTCGGTCTCCCCGGTGCCGGTCTTGAGCTCGGGGGTGAGCGCTCGCCGAACGTCGTCGACGGGCGCGAAGGCGCTGACGATGAGGGAGAGGGGAGCGGTGACCTCCCGGCGCCGATCGCGCTCGTGCCAGACCGTCTTCATGGACATGGAGTCCTTGCCCACCGGGAT
>DATJVF010000125.1:0-4200 GCA_035501995.1 Anaeromyxobacteraceae bacterium | reverse complement strand
CCGACGAGGCCCCCTGATGGAGAGCGCCCTCCCTCCCAGCTCGCTCATCGGCCGCAAGGAGCACCTCGGACCGGTCCTGCTCGTCTCGCTCCTCGTCCACGCCGGGTTCATCGCGCTGGCGGTGCTGCGCCACCCGGCCTCCGAGATCGACCTCGCCCAGAAGCCCATCATGGCGAGGCTGGTGCGGCTGGGCGAGAAGCGCCCCGAGCACATCCTGCCCCGCAAGGAGGAGCCGCCGCCGCCCGCCCCGCCGGCGGCGGCGCCGGTGGTGGAGGCCAAGCCGGCGGCGCCCGAGCCGAAGCCGGCGCCGGTGCCGGTGCCGGTCCCCGCCAAGGCGCCGGCCCCCCCGCCGGCGCCCCGCCCGGCCACGCGCCTCTCGAGCGGGCAGCCGACGAACGACGTGCTCTCCTCGGTGCTCTCCAAGGTGAAGCGCGACCGGGCCCTCGCCGAGCCGAGCTACGGCGACCCGAACGGCGACGCCCTGGGCGACTCCAGCGAGGGCGTGGGCGATCAGTACCTCGCCCTGGTGGAGCGGGCGCTGCGCGCCTCCTACGTGCTCCCGGCCACCCTCTCCGAGGACGACCGGGTACGCCTGCAGGCGACGGTGGTGCTCTACCTCGACAGCGACGGGGAGGTCCTGCGCTACGCCTTCGAGAAGCACAGCGGCAACGAGGCCTTCGACGCGGCGCTGGAGCGCGCCATCCGGGCCGCCCGCCTCCCCCCTCCCCCTCCCGATCTCAGGCGGAAGTACCGCGAGGAGGGGCTGGGCGTAGTGTACCGTCCGTGAACGCAGCTTCCACCTGCCCCCAACCCTTGGAACCGCCGCTCTCGGCCACGACCATGACCCCGACCCGCTTTATCGCCCTGGCGATCCTCGTCGCCCCTGCCCTGGCCGCCGCCCAGCGCACCTACATCGAGGTCGGGTCGCCGAACTTCCAGCCCCTCCCCGTCGCCGTGGCGCCCTTCCAGTCCGACCCGGGCGCCACCGCCGAGGCCACCGAGATGAGCCAGGTCATCCGCGGCGACCTCATGCTCTCCGGACTCTTCGACGTGCTCGACCCGAAGGGCTTCTTGGCGGACCCCAGCGAGGGCCTCTCCCCGTCCCAGATCAACTTCACCCGTTGGGGCGACGTGGGCGCCGAGGGGCTGGTGAAGGCGCTCGTTCGGGGCAGCGCGGCCCAGCCCTGGGCCGAGTTCCACCTCTACGAGGTGCACGCCGCGCGGGAGGTGCTCACCGCCACCCTCACCGGCACGAACGGGACCACCCGCGCCCTGGCCCACCGCTTCGCCGACCAGATCTTCCAGTACTACACGCGCGAGCCGGGCGTCTTCCAGACCCACATCCTCGCCCTGCGCCGGCTGGCCACCGGGCGCGAGATCGTGGCCTACGACGTCGACGGCCACGGCCCCGAGGTGCTCTACCGCGACCCCGGCATCATCCTGTTGCCCTCCTACCGCCCGGACGGGCGGGCGATCCTCTTCACGGCCTTCCGCCAGGGGCGCGCCGAGCTGTGGACCCTCGATCTCGCCACCCGGCGCACGCAGCGCCTCCTCGCGGTGGGGGACGTCACCACCGGCGGCGTCTACTCGCCCGACGGCCGCAAGATCGCCTTCACCGCCTCGGTGGACGGGAACAGCGACGTGTGGGTGGCCAACGCCGACGGCAGCGGGCCGCGCCGGCTCACGAGCGATCCGGCCATCGACGGCTCCCCCAGCTGGTCCCCGGACGGCAAGCGGATCGCCTTCGTCTCCAACCGGGCCGGTAACCCCCACATCTACATCATGAACGCCGACGGCTCCGCCCAGCGCCGCCTCACCTTCCAGGGCAACTACAACCAGACCCCGCGCTGGAGCCCGCGCGGCGACCTCATCGCCTTCACCGCGCGCGACGAGCGCAAGGTGTTCGACATCTTTACGGTCACCCCCGACACCGGCCGCATCCAGCGCGTCACCCAGGACCAGGGCGCGACCAACGAGGAGCCGACCTGGGCCCCCAACGGCCGGCTCCTGGCCTTCACCAGCGACCGCCTGGGGACCCCGCAGCTCGTCATCTCGAACCCGACCGGCGACCGGCAGGTGCTGGTGACGCACGAGGAGGGCGAGCTCTCCACCCCTTCCTGGGGACCGTTCGTGCGATGACGCGCGGCGCGCTCGCTCGGGCGCCCCTCCCTCCCATGGCGCGCTTCGCCACCATCGACGTCGGGACCAACACCGTCCTCCTGCTCGTGGCCGAGCGCCGGGGCGACCTGTTCTCGCCCGTCTGCGAGCGGGCCGAGATCACCCGCCTCGGGCGCGGCGTCGACCGCGAGGGCCGCCTCGACCCGCAGGCGGTGGAGGAGACGGTGGCGGTGCTGGCCCGCTTCGCGGCCGAGGCCCGCGCCCTCGGCGCCGCGGCCATCGCCTGCGTGGCGACCAGCGCCGCCCGCGACGCAGGGAACGGCCAGGAGTTCTTCGAGGCGGCCCAGCGCGCCGCCGGCGTCCGGCCGGAGGTGATCTCCGGCGACCTCGAGGCCCGGCTGGTCTTCGAGAGCGCCTTCAGGGACTTCGGGGCCGGGTCCGCCGAGCTCGCGGTGCTCGACGTGGGAGGGGGCTCGACCGAGATCGGCCTCGGGAGCGGGCCTACCCCGCGGGTCCACCAGAGCCTGCAGATCGGGGCGGTGCGCCTCACCGAGCGCGTCGCGCCCCCGGATCCGCCGGGCGAGTCGGGCCTCGCCGCCCTGCGGGCCCGGGCCGCCGAGGCGCTCTCGCCCGCGCGGACCATGGCCCACGGGGAGGCTTTGGGCCGGCTGGTGGGCGTGGCCGGGACCGTCACCACCCTCGCCGCGGTGGAGCAGGCCCTCGAGGTCTACGACGGGGCGGCCGTCCACGGCCGCGAGCTCTCGCTCGCAGCCCTCGAGCGCCTCTACCGCGCCCTCGGCGCCCTCACCACCCCCGAGCGGGCCCGCCTGCCCGGGATGGAGCCCAAGCGGGCTGACGTCATCGTGGCCGGCTGCGCCATCGTGCTCGAGGCGCTGCGGCTCCTCGGGTTCGACCGGCTCACCGTCTCCGACCGCGGGGTGCGCTGGGGACTCCTCTACCATCGGTTCGGCCATGGCTAGCGGGGACCCGCAGGCCGGCGAGC
The DNA here is from genome assembly GCA_035501995.1 of Anaeromyxobacteraceae bacterium. Lineage (GTDB taxonomy): Bacteria > Myxococcota > Myxococcia > Myxococcales > Anaeromyxobacteraceae > Anaeromyxobacter_A. Next base: position 1,079 of record DATJVF010000125.1, on the reverse strand, counting down.
GGTGGGCCATCGCCTGCGACTTCGACGGCACCGCGGTCACCGAGGACATCGGCGACGCGGTCGCCGTCCGCTTCGCCGGCCGCGAAAGCTGGCGGGAGGCCGAGGATCGTTACCAGGCCGGCGCCATCACCTTCCGGGAGCTCCTCGCCGCCATCTTCGCCCCCATCACCGCGCCCCGCGAGGAGATCGCGGCCTGGGCGCGGGCCCGGGCGGTCCTGCGACCGGGCCTCGAGCGGTTCATCGAGTTCTGCCGCGAGAAGGCCTACCCGTTCGTGCTCTGCTCGGCCGGCCTCGACGTCTACATCCACCCGGTGCTGGAGCGGCTGCCGGAGGCGCTGCGCGCCCACGTGGTGGTCCGCTCCAACCGCGCCCGCTGCTCGCCCTCCGGGCTCTCGGTCGAGTTCCACGACGACGGAGGCGGCTGCGGCCGCTGCGGCTTCTGCAAGGGCACGGTGGTCGACGACCTCAAGCGGCAGGGCTACCGGGTGGCGCTGTGCGGGGACGGCTCGGCCGACCGCTGCGCCGCCAAGCGGGCCGACCTCATCTTCGCGCGCGGTCGGCTACCCCGCTACTGCGACGAGCTCGCGCTCCCCTACCGGCGGTTCGAGACCTTCGACGACGTCCTCGCCGCCTTCGGGCGCTGACGGGGCCGCCGAGCGCCGCCGCCCGCCCCGGGCCGGCCCTCGTCCCTATCCCTTGAGCCCGGTCATCACGATGCCTTCCATGAGGTACTTCTGCGCCACGAGGAAGATGAGGATCGAGGGCAGGACGATGGCGCAGGTGGCGGCCATGAGGTAGTTCCACTGCGCGGTGTAACCGCCCAGGAACATGTTGAGGCCCAGCATGAGCGTGTACTTGTCCTCGGAGGTGATGAAGATGAGGGGCGCCAGGTAGTCGTTCCAGCTGGCGAGGAAGGTGAGCAGGCCCACCACGATCAGGGCGGGCTTGGAGAGGGGCAGGACGATCTGGAAGAAGACCCGGGCGTGGCTCGCGCCGTCGAGGCGCGCCGCCTCGTCGAGCTCTCGCGGGATCCCCAGGAAGAACTGGCGGAGGAGGAAGATGTTGAAGACGCCCCCTCC
>DATJVF010000124.1:0-2031 GCA_035501995.1 Anaeromyxobacteraceae bacterium | reverse complement strand
TCCGGTCGGAGCGGAAGAAGGGCGTGAACAGGCGCGCCAGGTCTCCCTCCTCGAGGCCGATCCCGCGGTCCTCCACCTCCACCACCAGGCCCGGCCCCTCGGCGCGAGCGCGGAGCGTCACCAGGGTGCCCTCCTCGGAGTACTTGCCGGCGTTGTCGAGCAGGTTGTCGAGGACGCGCCTCAGGAGGGCGGGGTCGGCCGTGAGGATAGGGAGCTCCCCCGCCACGACGACCTCGAGCTCCCGCCCGGGGTGGGCGGCGCGGAAGCGCTCGGCGGCTCGCGCGAAGAGCTCCCGCGGGTCGACCCGCTCCCGGCGCAGGGGGAGGGCCGTGCCGCCGTCGCGCCCGGCGGCGAGGTCGAGGCGGGCGGTGGTGAGCACGTCCTCGAGGAGCGTCGTGAGCTCGGCGAGGTCGGTCCCGATCTCGGCCAGGTAACGCCGGGCCCGCTCGGCGTCGCCCTCGGCCGCGAGCTCGAGGGCCACCCGGATGCGGGCGAGCGGGGTGCGCAGCTCGTGCGACACGTTGGCGAGGAGCGCCTTCTCGTTGCGGAGGAGCGCCTGGATGCGATCGGCCATCTGGTCGAAGGCCAAGGCCACCTCGCCCACCTCGCCTCCCACCCTGAGCCCGGCCCGCGCCGAGAGATCCCCCGCCCCGAAAGCGCGCACCGCCCGCCCGAGCCGCTCGAGCGGCGAGGCGATGGCTCGCGCGAGCGGGATGGAGGCCACCGCCAGCGCGAGGAGCACCCCGGCGAGGAAGGAGGCCCCGCGCAGCCAGGAGGGCGACGGGATCTGGCCGGCCAGGAGGACGTAGGTGTCCTTCTCGCCCGCCACGGGGGCCGCGAAGGACCAGCGCCGGCCGGGGACCTTCAGGGCGCCCCGCGCGAGCTCGCGCTCCTGGTCGGGCGCGAGCGGGGCGAGGGGCGGGTCGACGTTGCTCGCGAGGAGGCTCCCTCCCGCGTACACGCTCACCGCGGCCCCGAAGGTGTCGTGGACCCGCCTGAGCTCGCGGGAGAGCCGCGCCCGGTCCTCGCCGAGCTCGCCCACCCGCGCCGCGGCGTACTCGACGAAGCGCTCCGGGCTACGGCCGGCCGGGGCGCGCCCGAGCGCCGCCCCCACCGTCACGATGGAGAGCGCCACCAGCGCGAGGAGGAGCAGCCCGTTCAGGTAGACGCGCCAGAACAGGCGCGCCGGCAGCGCGTGCCTCGGACGGGCGCATCGCACTACTCGTCTCCCTCGTCGGCGTAGAGGTAACCCATCCCGCGCACGGTCTTGAGCAGCCGCGGGTGCTTGGGGTCGTCGCCCAGCTTGTGCCTGAGCCGCGACACGTGCACGTCGATCGAGCGATCGAACGACTCCTCGGCATTCCCCTTGGCGATCTCCATGAGCTGCTCGCGGGAGAGCACCCGGCCGGCCCGCTCGGCGAGCGCCCGCAGGAGCGCGAACTCGTAGCCGGTGAGCGGGAGCTCCTCGCCGCGGTAGGTCGCCCGGCGCGCGCCCGGGTCGACGAGGAGCGCCCCCACCCGCACCACGGCGAGCGATGGACCGGCCCTCCCACGGGCGCGGCGGGTGACCGCCCGGATGCGCGCCAGGAGCTCGCGCGGCGAGAACGGCTTCGCGAGGTAGTCGTCGGCACCGAGCTCGAGGCCCATCACCCGGTCGGCCTCCTCGCCCCGCGCGGTGAGGACCACGATGGGCACGTCCGAGCGGGAGCGCAGCTCGCGGCACACCTCGAGACCGTCCTTGCCGGGGAGCATGAGGTCGAGGAGCACCACGTCGTAGCGGCGGGCGAGCGCCTCGGCGAGCCCGCGGCGCCCGTCGCTCTCGAGGGTCACCGCCACCCCGTGGCCCTCGAGGTAGTCCCGGGTGAGCCCGGCCAGGCGCAGGTCGTCCTCGACGAGGAGGGCGGTGAAGGGGGTCTCCGGGCTCGCCACGGCCGCGATTGTAGCGCCTCTCATTCGTCCAGATGGCGCTCGAGCTTGCGGGTGATGAGGGCGCGCTGGCTCGGGGTCAGGATCCCGTGCACCTCACCCATG
>DATJVF010000123.1:0-5544 GCA_035501995.1 Anaeromyxobacteraceae bacterium | reverse complement strand
CCCTCCGCTGAAGTTGCCGTGGCAGTAAGTGCTCGAGCAGGTGAGGGTGCTCGGGCTGAAGGTGGCCGCCACAGCGCCCTCGGTGGCGATGGTGCCGAACACCACCTGCCCGGTGCGCTGGGCGGGGGGGACGGTGAAGTCGATGTGGCCGGCCGAGAGCACGGTCTGCGGGACCAGGTGGCACTCGTCGCAGAGGACGACGCCGTTCGCCCCGCCGACGTGCGCCTGGTGGGCGCCCACCTCGTCCGAGCTCGTGAGGCCGGCGAGGTCGGTGGGGGGGGCGCTCTGCGGGTCGCCCGGGCTCACCTGGAGCACCGACTTGTTGCCGTGGCACTGCGAGCACTGGTTCTCGTTGGCGGCCACCACGTCGACCGTGCCGTTCACGTGGTAGGCGGGGTTGGGCTTGCCGGTCGCGTCGATGGCCGACTGGTGGCAGAGGACGCAGTCGGTGAGGGCCACCCCGGTCGGGTGATCGGCGGGCGGCACGGTGTGGCAGGTCCCGCAGGCGAGGGGGGTGGTCGAGGTCCACACCTCGGGCACCGCCGCCGGGGCCGGCTTCAGGGCCGCGCCGTGGCAGTAGATGTTGGAGCAGGTGCCGCTCGAGGGGTCGTAGCTCGGCGGGGCCAGCCGGGTGGCGCCGGGCTCGGTCAGGCCGGCCAGGGCGGAGGGATCGTCGAAGCGGACCTCGGCCGGCGAGGGGACCGCGCCGCCGTCGGCCTCGAGGATGTGGCCGGGATCATTGACGTGCTGCACGTTGAGGTGACACTGCAGGCAGGCCAGCTTGACGTTCAGGCCCTGGGCATTCCCGTCCACGTGCACAACGTGCGCGCCGGTGGTGGGCGGGTAGAAGTGGCAGCCCTCGCAGGTCTGGGTGCCGCTCGCGACCGGTCGGGCGGCGTCGCAGGCTCCGAGCAGCGCTACGGCCACCGTCAGGCAGAGCGTCTCAAGTGCTCGCCGTGTCACCATGTCTCCTCCTCCTGCGACTCCCGATCCCCGCATAAGCTGCGCTCTCGGTGAACGAGCGCTCGAAGCCCGGCTGGCCGCGGACGATCGCACGCCCCGGGCAGCCTTCCCTTGACGTGCGTCAGACCGCGCCCACTTCCCGGCCGAATTTCAGCGGCGGCGGGGGGTGACCGGCCGCTAAGATACCGCCCGCTATGCGCGCTGCGTTCCCGGCCGCCATCTGCCTCCTAGGTACCGCGGTAGTCAGCTGTGCGACACTGCGTCCCGGCGAGCGGGCCTCGAGCAGTGTGGGGCACCCGCTTGCACTTGCCGCGCCTGACCTCGACGGCCGCGTCATCGACGTGGGCGCGGAGCAGGGCGAGGTGCGGGTCATCGACTTCTGGGCTACGTGGTGCGAGCCCTGCAAGGAGGCGCTGCCCGTCCTCGACGCGCTCCACCGCGATTTCGGACCCCGCGGCGTGGCGTTCTACGGGGTCTCCATCGACGAGGAACGCGCGCAAATCTTGCAGTTTCTGCAGAAGATGCCGGTTCACTTCCCGACGCTGTGGGACAAGGGAGCCGTGCAGCTCGGACGCCTCGACGCGAACTTCATGCCGGTGACGGTCATCGCCGACCGGCGGGGGGTGGTGCGCTTCGTCCACCAGGGCTGGGACGGTGGCCGCGAGCGCGAGGAGCGCCGCGAAGTGGAACAGCTCCTCGACGAACCGCGAGGCGGCCCTAGCTCTTCCGGGGACTCACCGTGAAGTTGCAGCGCGCGCGCTCCAGGTCGGCCCGCTCCCGCTGCTCGGCCGCCGGGCCCCGCAGCCACAGGATCATCTCGTCGGCCTCCCAGCTGTAGGCCCCCCCCCCGAGGAGCACCCGCCCCTCCGACACCGCGGTGGTGGCCTCGAGCAGGGGGATCGCGGCGAGATCGCGCACCAGCGCCTCGAAGCGCCCCTGGCGCTCGGGGTCGCCGAAGGTGAAGTTGTGGCGGGCCGTGTAGGCGGTGTGGTAGTGCGCCGGACGGAAGACCACCGCCGCCAGGCCCAGCCGGCGGGCCATGAGCGCCAAGAGCTCCCCCATCTCGCGGGCTAGCCCGAGCCCGGGGACGTCCTGGCCCGGCAGCCGCGGACGCAGCGGGCTGAAGTGGGCCCGCGGGTGGCGCAGCGAGAGCCAGTGGACGTAGAGGACCTCCGCTCCGTGGAGGTGGCGGCGCTCGAGCACGAGCTCGATGAGCAGCTGCTCCTCCCCCTCGAGCGCCCCCCCCGGACCGAGGGTTCGACCGAACACCCGCATCCGCTCGCCGAGCCCGGACCGGTCGAGGCCCACCCGCAGGGCCCCGAAGCCGATGCGCACGAGGTAGTCGAGGACGCCGTAGCGGTAGAGCGCGTGCTCGAGGCCCACCGCCGTGTAGTATCCGAGGAGCAGCCGCTGCCGCCTCCGCTCGGGGGAGAGCCCGAGCGCCTCCTCCAGGTCCTCGGCCTTGAAGTCGCTGTCGCCGAGGTCGCTGGCGAGCAGCTCGGCCGAGATGCCGGCGAAGCGCGCGCTCACGGGGTCGTACCGCTCCGGGATGGGGGTCCTGAAGCGCGAGGAGAGGACCATGGCGGTGCCGGCGAGGACCCGCCAGCTGTCCTTGTGGTAGCCGCCGCCAGGGAGCCAGACCGACGGCGTCCCGAGGAGCGCGCGGGCCACCTCGTGGTCCCGCTGGCGGGCCCCGCCGACGGTGAGGCCCAGCCGTCCGAAGCGGTCCCCGCGCAAGACGTCGCCGCCGGCCAGCACGAAGGCCAGCGCCGGGCGCGGCATGCGCCCGAGGAGCCCCGCCAGCGCGGCGAGGTAGAGCGCGTCCCCGGCGCCCTCGCGCAGGACCGTCTCGTCCACCCCGGGGAGCGGCCCCCAGTCCGAGCCCGACAGGGAGCCCAGCCAGCAGCTCGAATCGTGGGCCAGGCAGGCCGCGATCCCGTCGGGCGGGTGGGCGTCGAGGTCGAGCACCGCCACCCGGCCGCCGAAGCCCTCGGCCCGGAGCGCCGCCACCGCCACCGCCACGTCGTTCACCGGGCAGAAGCCGCCGGCGCTGCCGGGGCCGGCGTGGTGGAAGCCCCCCTGCAGGTTCATGGCCGGCCCGCGCCGCCGGAGCGCCTCGCGCGCGGCGTCCACCGTGGCCCCGCAGGCGAGCTGGACGGTGCGCATGAGCTCGTCGACCGGCACGTCGGAGGGGTCGACCGCGAAGATGCGGGCCAGGGTCTCGGGGCGGCCGAGCGACTCGAGGAGCTCGAGGGTGTGCACCCGGTCGAGCTCCCGGTAGGTCACCGGTCGCGGGGTGCGGATGAGCTCCTGGCGCACCGCGCGGCTGTCGAGCAGCCACCAGATGGCCTCGTCGGCGCGCCGGGATTGCAGCCCGACCGTGGCCTCGATGCCGGTCATGGGGAGCCGGTAGGCCGGCGAGTACCAGACCGGTAGATCGCGCCGGCCGATCCGGTGCAGGAGGCGGGAGAGGACGCGCGCGGTCAACGCGCGGCTCCCTTCAGGCGCGCGGGGCGGGGGGGGCGGGCGCGGCCCCGCTCGCCGCGACCTCGCCCGGGCGGGAGCGCTTGCCGCGGGCGAGCAGCCACCCGACCACCGTCTCGAAGGCGATCCAGGCGATGGCCAACCAGGCGGCTCCCTCGATGCGAGAGGTGCTCACCGAGCACCGCGAGTACAGCTCGTCGAAGGTGTTGGGCATCTTCACGAAGACCGGCATGGCCCAAACCGTGTATCCGACGATGAAGATCAGGTAGACGGTCCGCAGCACCGCGAGCACCTTGGTCATGGCCCGGGAGCTTAGCGCGCCGCCCTCGGCGCGTCTTGCTCCTTCCGTACGCCTCGCGAGAGGGGCGGCCGTGGCCGCCCCGGAGGTGCGAAAGGGCCGGCGCTCGCCTATCTTCGCCGGATGTCCGAGACCACCGAGCTCATGCAGCTATGCGCCGAAGCGGCGCGCCTGGGGGGAACCGTGCTGCGCGACGCCTTCGGGCGCCGCCGCACCATCGAGTACAAGGGATCGGGCCGGATCGACCTCGTCACCGACGCCGACCGGGCCAGCGAGGCGGCGCTGCTCGAGTTCCTCGGCGCGCGCTGCCCGGGCGCGGCCATCCTGTCGGAGGAGTCGGGGGCCTCGGGGGAGGCCGACGGGCGCCTGCGCTTCATCGTCGACCCGCTCGACGGCACCACCAACTACGCCCATGGCATCCCGCAGTTCGCCGTCAACGTGGCGGTGGAGGACCGGCAGGGGCTGAAAGCCGGGGCGACCTACGACCCGCTCCGCGGGGAGCTCTACCTGGGCGGCCTCGGCGAGGGCGCCACCCTGAACGGCGAGCCGATCGAAATCTCGCGTTGCGCCGACCTCGTGAAGGCCGTCCTCGCCACCGGCTTCCCCTACGACGTCCAGGAGAAGCCCGAGCCGCCCATGCGCCTCTTCGGAGCCTTCATCCGGCGGGCCAGGGCCATCCGCCGCATGGGCTCGGCGGCCCTCGACCTGGCCTACGTGGCCTGCGGGCGGTTCGACGGCTTCTGGGAGGTGCACCTCAAGCCGTGGGACGTCGGCGCCGGCATCCTGCTCGTCCGCGAGGCCGGCGGCCGGGTGGCGAACTTCGACGGCGACGAGGGGGCGGTGCTCACGGGCGGGGCCATCTGCGCGGCCGGCCCCGCCCTCCAGCGGCTCCTCCTCGAGGTGCTGGCAGGGGTGCGCGGGGCCCGCCAGGCGCCGTGAGGTCCGGGCGCCGGCTCAAGGGGTCAGCGGGCGCTCCACGCCGAGGGGGAGCCTCAGCACCGACTCCGGGTCGACGTAGAGGTCGTGGACCTTGGTGCCGAAGTGCAGGTGGGGTCCGCTCACTCGCCCGCTGCGGCCGACCAGGCCGATCCGCTCGCCGCGCGAGACCTTGGCCCCCTCCTCCACCAGCGCGCGCGAGAGGTGGAGGTAGGTGGTGTAGAGCCCGGCGCCGTGGAAGAGGACGACGGTCTTCCCGGAGGCCCAGCAGTCGCGCACCAGCACCACCTTCCCGGCGTTGGCGGCCGCCACCGGTTCGCCGACCCGGCCGGCGAGGTCGAGGCCGTAGTGCTGGGAGGACTTCACCCCGTTCAAGACCCGCTCCACCCCGAAGCGGCCGGTCACGCGGGCGCGGCGCGGCAGGGCGAAGGGGCCCGCGAAGAGGGGCGGGGTGGGGGGCTGCGCGAAGGCCTCTGCGAGGGCGGCCCGGTCGGCCTCCAGGCGCTCCAGGACCTCGGGCGGATGCGGCTCGACGTACCCGGGCTCGACCTCGATCCGCTCGCGGGGGTAGCGCGCCGGGACGACCTCGAAGGCGAGCGGGACGGAGAGGGTGCCGCCCTCCTCGGACGGGACCTCCACCGGCACCTCCTCCTGCCCGGCCGGGGCCTCGACCGGCAGGGCCGCCACCGCCGCGAAGCCTCCCCGGACGAGGAAGAAGTCGAGTGCGCGGCCGGCCACGATGGCCTTCGGGGCGGCCCGGGCGCCGCGGACCACGACCAGGAAGGCCTCGCCGGGCCGGACGCGCGCGGGGAGGGCTACGGCGCTCTCGGCCGCGGGCGCGAGGAGGGCGGTGGCGAGGAAGA
>DATJVF010000122.1:0-2916 GCA_035501995.1 Anaeromyxobacteraceae bacterium | reverse complement strand
GCTCGATCCCGGCACCCTCGCGCGGAAGGCCCAGCGCGAGGGGCACTTCGTGTGGCTGAAGCGCCGGGTGGCGCCGGACGAGGCGCGGGCGGTGGAGGACCTCGGCCTCGAGGGGGTGGGCGTCTTCCTCGAGCCGCGGCGGTACTACACGAGCAAGAACCTGGCCGCCCAGCTGGTGGGCTTCGTGGGCGACGACGGGGAGGGGCTCGAGGGCATCGAGCGCGCCTACGACGACGCCCTCCAGGGCGGCTCGGTGCGGCTCCCCTCCCTGCTCGACGCGCGCGGGCGCGCGGTGCTCGACGAGGCGCCCGCCGCCGACTCGCAGGCCGTGCTCTCCGGGGCGACCGTCGAGCTCGCCCTCGACGTCGGGCTGCAGCTCGCCGCGGAGCAGGCGCTCGGCCGCGCCGTCCGCGAGGCCCACGCCGCCGGCGGGATGCTGGTGGCCATGGATCCCCGCACCGGCGAGGTGCTGGCCCTGGCCCACGCCCCCACCTTCAACCCCAACCTGCCGCGGAGCGGCAACCTCCTGCGCGACAAGGCCGTGCTCGACACCTTCGAGCCGGGCTCCACCTTCAAGCTCTTCACCGTCGCCGGCGCGCTCGACGCCGGGGTCCTCCGGCCCGACGACCGCTTCGACTGCGGGCAGGGCGCCTACCCGGTGGGCGGGAACGTCATCCACGACCACAAGGCCGTCGGCTGGGCCACCCCGGCCCGCATCCTGGCCGAGAGCTCCAACATCGGCGCCGCCAAGATCGCGGCCCGGCTCGGCCGCGACCGCCTGCAGAAGACGCTCCTCGCCTTCGGCTTCGGCGAGAAGAGCGGGACCGAGCTCCCGGGGGAGCCGCGCGGCATGGTCCCCCTGCCGCGCTCGGAGATCGCGCTCGCCACCATGGCCTTCGGGCAGGGGGTGGCGGCCACCCCGCTCCAGATCACCTCGGCCGTCTCGGCCATCGCCAACGGGGGCATGCTCTACCGGCCCATCCTGGTGCGGAGGGTGGTCGACGCCACCACCGGCGCCATCCTGGCCGAGAACGATCCCACCCCGGTGCGCCGCGCGGTCTCGCGCGCGAGCGCCTCGCTCATCACCCAGTGGATGGAGGGGGTGGTGGACGGCCCCGACGGCACCGGTCGGCGCGCCCACCTCGACGGCTGGCGCGTGGCCGGCAAGACCGGCACCGCCCAGAAGGCCGACCCGGTGACGCGCCGCTACTCGGTCGACAAGCGCTTCAGCTCCTTCGTGGGCTTCGCGCCGGCCGAGGCGCCGCGGATCGCCCTGGGGGTCTTCATCGACGAGCCGCGGGGCGACGTGTACGGCGGGGAGGTGGCGGCCCCGGTCTTCCGCGAGGTGGCCGAGTACGCCCTGAAGTCCCTGGGGGTGCGCCCGACCGAGGCGGAGGCGGCCCCGCCGCCGGCCGAGCCCGCGGCCGCCCTGGCCGAAGCACCCGGGGCCCCCGCCATCGACGACGACCCGCCCTCGAGGAGCGCCCCGGCGGGCGAGGTGGCGGTACCCGCCCTGCAGGGCCTCCCGGCCCGCTTCGCCCTGAGGGAACTCGAGGCCCTGGCCCTCGCCGGCGAGATCCAGGGCTCGGGCCGGGTGGCCGCGCAGGCGCCCCGGCCCGGCGAGGTGGTGGAGCGCGGGACGAGGGTGCGCCTCGTCCTCGCCCCGAGGCGCTGACCGCGCCGCGAGGGGCTCCCGGTGCGCGCTCGCGAGAAGGGGGCCCCCCTGGCGCGCCGGCCGCGCGGACGGCGTGGCCCCGCGGACACAGCCCCCTGGAAGACCGCGCAGTTTCGTGGGAATCTTGCGGGAGTGCGCCTTGCATGGGAGGGCCCCGGCGAGCCCGGGGGCGATTGCCAGATGCGTCTGTCAGAGGTCATCGAGGGCACGGGAGCCCGGGGCCCGCTCGCGAGCGACCCCGAGATCGCCCTCGTGACCTCCGACTCGCGCGAGGTGAAGGAGGGCGCGCTCTTCTTCGCGGTGCGGGGCGAGAGGCAGGACGGACACGCCTTCGCCGCCGAGGCGGCCCGCCGCGGCGCGGCGGCGGTGGTGGCCGAGCACGAGGTGGCCTGCGCCCCGGCGCTCCTCCTCCAGGCGCCGAGCACGAGGCGCGCTCTCGCCCTCGCCGCCCACAACTTCTACCGCCACCCCGGCCGCGCCCTGACGCTCGCCGCCGTCACCGGGACGAACGGGAAGACCACCGTCACCTACCTCGTCGAGGCCTGCGCCGAGGCCGGCGGGAGGAAGGCGGCGGTCCTCGGCACGGTGGGCTACCGCTGGCCGGGGGGCTTCGAGCGGGCGAGCCACACCACCCCCGACCCGACGCGGGTGGCGCGGCTGCTGGCCCGGGCGCTCGAGGGCGGAGCCGGGCTGGCGGTCCTGGAGGTCTCCTCGCACGCGCTCGCCCAGGAGCGCGCCGCGGGGCTCACCTTCCAGGCGGCCGGCTTCACCAACCTCTCGCGCGACCACCTCGACTACCACCTCGACATGGAGGGCTACTACCGCGCCAAGGCCCGGCTCTTCCTCGAGCACCTCGCCCTGGAGGGCACGGCGGTGGTCAACGTCGACGACCCGGCCGGCGCTCGCCTGGCCCGCGAGCTCGGCGGGCGGGCCGGCCCGCTCTGGCGCTTCGGGGCGGCCGCGGGGCAGGAGCTCCGGGCGCGGGACGTGCGCCTCTCGGTCCGCGGGATCGAGGCCACCCTCGAGACGCCGGCCGGCGCGTTCGCCCTCGCCTCCCCCCTCATCGGCCGCTTCAACCTCGAGAACCTCCTCTGCGCGGCCGGGCTGGCCCTCGCCTGCCGCCTCCCCCTCGAAGCCTTGGCGCGCGGCCTCTCCGCCTGCCGGGGCGCGCCCGGACGGCTCGAGCGCGTCGAGGGGCGCGGCCTCACGGCCTTCGTCGACTACGCCCACACCCCCGACGC
>DATJVF010000121.1:0-3514 GCA_035501995.1 Anaeromyxobacteraceae bacterium | reverse complement strand
AGTCCGACCGGCCCGTCGGCCGACGCGACCGTCGCGCCCACCTCCGCCCGCCGCCAGGCCTCCTCGCTCGCCGCCTGCACCCGCTCGGCGCGGAGGGCGGCCACGAGCAGCGCGAGCCCGTCCTCCCCGGCGGCGCGAAGGGCCGCGACCGTCTCGCGGTGGGCCGCCCGGCCGTGGGCGGCGAAGATCGCCTGGAGCTCGGGCGCGGCCTCGAGGCCCGCCACATGGCGGTGCCGCTCGAGGGCGAGCTCGGCGACGAGCGCGTCCACCTCGCCCGCCAGGGATTCAAGGTCCACCGCCTCCATCTCGCTCGATCCTCCAGGGAAGGCCGCGCAAGATATCCCGAAGCCTCCTCGGACGGGCGTCGCGCTCGCACCGGGCCCCGCTGGGAAGCTCTCTTCGCCCCTCTCCTCGGGGGGGGGCGGGTCCCACCTTTCCCCTCCCGCCGCGCCGGCCTCTAGCCTCGGTCAACCGGGATCATAATGCCGTTATTTCCTATGCTTAGGCCATCTATCGGCCGGTTACTTGGCAATCGGCACGGCCGACTGCTTGACAGGGGCGGGCGAAAATCTAAGTTTCCTCGTGGAGACTCGGCAATGCCCCTCTACGAATACGATTGTCCCCAGTGCGGCCGCTTCGAGGTGCTGCAGCGGCTCTCCGACCGTCCGCTCGAGAAGCACGACTGCGGCAAGAAGGTGCAGAAGGTGATGAGCGCCTCGGCCTTCTCGTTCAAGGGTTCCGGCTTCTACGTGAACGACTACAAGAGCAAGGCCAAGGCGGAAGCCCCCCCGGCCTGCGACAAGCCGAAGAGCGAGGCCTGCGGGAACTGTCCGTCCAAGACCGCGGCCGCCTAGAGTCTCCCCCACACCTTGCGCCGCCTCGACCTGCGCGCCGCCCCGGCCGACGAGGGCGAGCGGCTCGATCGCTTCATCGCGCTCCGAGGCGGGATCTCGCGAGGCCTGGCCCGGCGGCTCCTCGACCGGGGGGGGGTCTTCCTCGACGGCCGCCGCTGCAAGGTGGCGAGCCGCCCGGTCCACGCGGGCCAGGCGGTGGCGGTGAACCTCGAGGAGGGCGGGAAGGGCCCTTCGGGCCCAGGGGTCCTCGAGCGGGGGAGGCTCCTCTTCGCGGACGAGCACCTCGTGGCGGTCGACAAGCCCGCCTTCGTGCCGGCACAGCCCACCCTCACCTCGGACCAGGGGACCCTCCCGGAGCTCGCGGCCGCCCTGGTCGGCTCGCCCTTGACGGTCGTGCACCGCCTCGACCGCGAGACCTCCGGGGTGACCGTCCTCGCCCGCACCCCGCGTGCGGCGGCCGCGCTCTTCGCGGCCTTCAGGGCCGGCGAGCCCGCGAAGAGCTACCTCGCCCTCTGCGCGCGCGCCCCCTCGCCCAGGGAGGGCCGCCTCGACCTCGCGCTCTCGGCCGACCCCCTGCACCCGGGCCGCCGCCGGGCGGGCCCCACCGGCCAGAGCGCGGCGACCCGCTACGCCACCCTCCGAGAGGGGGCATCGGGTGCGGCCCTCGTAGCCTGCTCCCCCGAAACCGGCCGCACCCACCAGATCCGGGCCCACCTCGCCCACCTCGGCGCCCCACTGCTCGGCGACCCCCGCTACGGCGGGCCCCGGGAACTCCTCGGCACCGAGGTGCCGCGGGTCATGCTCCACGCTCGCAAGCTAGAGCTCGCCCACCCGATCACCCTGGTACCGCTCGCCTTCGAGGCACCGCTCCCGGAGGACTTCCTCTCCGTGCTGCGCGCGCTCGTACCCTCCGCGGGGGCCGAGGAGGGGCCGTAGGCGGGAGGGGGCCCGCCTCGGATGGCCGGCGGGGCGGAATCGTGGTCTTCTTCGGCCCGACCTCTCGAAGAAGGGCGCGCATGGCCACGAGCGAGCGAGCGCAGCGGGTGGAGGAGCCGGCCCCGGAGAGCTTCAGCCCGTACATCCCGCCCGCGGCCGGGCTGCGAGAGTTCACTGTCCGTGCCGTCGTCCTGGGGGCGCTGCTCGGGATGGTGTTCGGGGCCTCCTCGCTCTACCTGGTCCTCAAGGTCGGCCTGACCGTCAGCGCCTCCATCCCGGTGGCGGTGATCTCGATCACCCTCTTCAGGCTCGGCTCCAAGTTCGGCCTGAAGGACGCCACCCTGCTCGAGAACAACATCGTGCAGACCGCCGGCTCGGCCGGCGAGTCGATCGCCTTCGGCGTGGGGGTCACCATGCCGGCCATCATGATCCTGGGCTACGACCTCGAGGTGACCCGGGTCATGCTGGTGGCGGTGCTGGGGAGCCTGCTCGGCATCCTGATGATGATCCCGCTCCGGCGGGCCCTCATCGTGGCCCAGCACGGGCGGCTCAAGTATCCGGAGGGGACCGCCTGCGCCGAGGTCCTCAAGGCGGGGGCCTCGGAGGAGTCGCGGGCGGCGGCCTCCCCGCAGGCGCGCGCCGAGGAGGCCCGGCGGGGAGGGAGCACCCTCTCGGCCCGCACCATCTTCACCGGGTTCGGGGTGGGCCTCGCCTACAAGACCCTGATGGTGGCGCTCAAGGGATGGAAGGACGTCCCGGAGCGGGTCTTCGGCGCCCCCTTCGCGGCCGGGTCGATCTCGGCCGAGATCTCGCCCGAGCTGCTCGGGGTCGGCTACATCATCGGGCCCAGGATCTCCTCGGTCATGTGCGCGGGCGGCGTGCTCGCCTACCTGGTGCTCATCCCGATGATCAAGTTCTTCGGGGACGCCCTCCCCCTCCCGCTGGCGCCGGGTGCGGTCCGCATCGGCGAGATGGGGCCCTCGGAGATCCGCAGCGCCTACGTGCTCTACGTGGGCGCCGGCGCGGTGGCGGCCGGCGGCATCATCAGCCTCCTGCGGTCGCTCCCCGTCATCGTCCACGGCGTGCGCGAGGGCCTGCGCGGCCTCGGCGCCGGGCGGAGCGCCGGCGAGGGGCTGCGCACCGAGCGCGACCTGCCCATGAAGGTGGTCTTCGGCGGCATCGCGGCGCTCGTCCTCGCCATCGCGCTCGCCAGACCCCTCCACATGAACGTCCTCGGGGCGGTGCTGGTGGTGGCCTTCGGCTTCCTGTTCGTGACCGTCTCCTCGAGGCTCACCGGGGAGATCGGCTCCTCCTCCAACCCGGTCTCCGGGATGACGGTGGCCACCCTGCTGCTCACCTGCCTCATCTTCCTCCTGGTGGGCTGGACCGGGGGTCCCTACTACGTGACCGCCCTCTCGGTGGGGGGGGTGGTCTGCATCGCCGCCTCCAACGCCGGCGCCACCTCGCAGGACCTCAAGACCGGTTACCTCGTCGGCGCGACGCCCCGTCTGCAGCAGGTGGCCATCGTGCTCGGGGCCCTGCTCTCGGCCTTCCTCCTCGGGCCCATCCTCCTGCGCCTCAACGCGTCGGCCAGCACCTACGTCCCCGCCGCCGAGGTGGCCCCGGCGGGCCTGAGGGTCGACCCCTCGAGCCTGCCCGGCACGCGCGAGCGCCCCCCGGCCGCCGAGCTGGGAGGCGCCACCGCCGACTTCCTGGTGTGGCAC